>QGUT01000295.1 GCA_003242255.1 Bacillota bacterium | reverse complement strand
CCCCTGAATCCTTCTTCGAGGAAGTTTGTGTCATTTATCAAAAATGCATAGGGCTTGTCTTTTTCTTTTAGATAACGTTTTTTTGTAAAGTTGTATTCATAACCTAGCTGTCTGAACACATCGCGATAATCTTTGATATCGGTTTTATCCTCTAGTTTCGTTTCCTTTATTACCAGGCACTCAGCATCTTTTAAATCATTTGTCAAATCAATGAAACTTGCACAAAAAGTGCAGTAGCACTTCTCATTTTCTGGATTAACTATTATTTCTCTCTCTGTATTTTCCACACCGCAGAGCTGGCAATAAGTGCCAGCTTTTGAACCTGCACCCAAAGGTCCGAAAATTAAATTATAGTTTTCTCGCAAATTTATCTCCATCCATTTCCTTCTCTTCAATGCATCTACCTTTTGAGTTAACCTGTTCCAATGCATGTTAAAATTGGTCATATCCTTTGGAGAAAGAAGTATATAGTCTAATGCTACGTATATCAACCCTCCGTGGACCTTCAGCAACAATCTGGAAACATTTTTTCTTATCTCCTCGAATTTTGTTTCACATACCCTGGGCGCCAAAATATAAAAATTGCCTCCGCCATTGTAAAGTATATTTGCACTTTCAAGGCCCATTTCACGTGCAATATACCTCGTTATCACGTCGGAAAGCAATGATATGTATACCGAGTGGCCTTTTAATGATTTTGCTGCGCCCTTGCTTGGTATGTGGAAAATAAAATCCTGTATACCTGAAACGTCACCCTTTATCAGCATAAAGTGATGGTCAGTGTTGTCTACCATCTTACTTAAGCCTTCCGGAGTGAGTAGTTTAGCCGAATATTCATCATAAAGACAAAGGGCAATAGCCGCAGTAGTCTTCGAATGGTCAAAGAGGGAAATATCCGGAACATAGCTGGTGGTTTGGGCAGGAATGCACCAGAGATATTTTTCCAGCAGAAAATATAGTTGTTCAGTGTTATTTACTGCCGAAAGTTCGTTTAAAAACGCATCAACCAATTTTTTGTACTGGGCCGTAGTAAGAGAGAGGCCCTCTTTTGGAAATCCTTCAGATATGGAAAGGGGTGCAAGTCTATAGCCGTATTTTTTGTCTATCCCATCAAAGAGCCTAGCAAAGATGGGAGTCAGCGGTACGGTAAAATATTTCTCCTTCGTTTCTCCTTCTTCTCTCTCCGACGATGACAGCCAATCCGCGAGCTGTATAATCCTTTCAAGATCATTTCTGGGCTCATGGTGGTAGAGTACCAGGTCAATTAGCTCTTGCCCGTAGCTTCTAAATAAAGGTCTTATCTTTTGGAGCGTTTCTAACAGTTGTGCCGAATATTTGGGATGGCCAACTTTCACGTGCTTGAATTTTTCGTCTACCGGATAGCTCTTGCTCCGTTCGGTAAACTTTCCTATGTCATGAAGCAAAGCTGCTAGATATACAGTTTCTCTCAACGAGTCCCTCCTCCTTTCGCTAAATGATTTCAAGCATAAAGCCCTTTTCCAACTCCCCTTGTCAGTTCTATATGCTACCAGTTGTGAAAGCATCTCAATTTTCACATCATCTCTTAATGCCCCAAAATCACAGGTGGGCAGATGTCTCCTTTCTAAAAATATTGAATAACTATGGG
>QGUT01000107.1 GCA_003242255.1 Bacillota bacterium | reverse complement strand
CCGGGCCGTTGAGAACCTGGATAGCGTACTTGCGGTGATACCCCAGCACGCGCGTGACTTCATCGAGAATGCGCGACTTTTCTTTTCGGGACGAGGCTTTGGCATACCATTTCCGGATTTGCGTAAGATATTCGCGACGGCTTTGGAGAGACATGGTCACGTCACATCCCCCTCGGTAAGATTTCGATGTGAGTGATCCAGTCTCCCTTCGGTTAGATTTTAGCTGAGCGATTGCGGGATGTTGCATCTGAAAAATTGGCATAGGTATAATGTTTATATAAAGTTTTTGTAAAACTAACGAAAAACGTAGTGCAATTCAATGAATACGAAAGGAGTGTTGCGCTCATTGAATAAATCTACATACCACGTTTTGATTGACACATTGTTTCAATTGTTTACGGATGAAGAAATGGTACGACTCGCCCAACAGATTAAACCTGTTGTTCCGGGTTTTTCAACAAAAAATTATTCTCGTGTTCCAAAACCCCTGCTACGCGCGAAATTGATAGAAAAAATTAGGAAAGAAAAACCAGATAAATGGTTAGCCAATTTGGTAAGAAAATGGACGGCTAAATATGAGGGAAAAGAACCAAAGGTGTTTTGTTGGTCGATCAAATTGGATGCCCAACTCTCACGTGCGGAGAAAGTGGCGCTGTTTGCCTATTTGTACCCCGAGATCTACTCATCCTATCACAACGTAATCCTTTCCAATGTTCAACAAGGGTGCGAACCGTTAGAAGGATTATTCTCTGAACCTAGTTCCGCCCAAGAAAAAATGGAAATAATTAAATCTTTTCTTCTACAGGGAGTAGATTCAAATAAGTTGCTGATAATGTTAAAAAAGAAGTTGGAAGGGGTTTACGATCGTTTGCGGGATGTAGAGGATGATTTGCAATCTGTAATGCTATCGGATATTTCATGGGAACCGGGTGTTTTTCTTTATCTATATCTCAAGCGTTTTTCGCAATGGAAGACTTGGTCTGATCCGGGAAAAGCTCTTTTTTGCGAACTTTGCCTTTATGATGCGCTTCACTTACTTAACTCCGTTTCAGACAAAATTCATGAACTTGAGCGTGAATTCGAAGAGAAATACAAATTGATGAGAGAAGAGTTGGAAGAAAGAACACGGGCCCTAGAAGCGAGTAAAACGGCAATCGAGGAGTACAAGGAGGCTATCAACCAGTGGAAAGAAAAGGCGCAAGAATGGGAACGAAAAGAGGTCGATTATCGTGCGTTAATCGAGCAATGGGAGCGGGCGTACCACGATCTCCAACTGGCGCAAAACGAATTGCGACAACATGTAGAAGAATTGGCGGCGTCCAGGCAACAACAATCTGATTGCATCTCCCGATCTCTTCTGGCCGAAGACCCCATAGTCTTGATCACACTGCAGAACAACGAGCTTTATGAAGCTTTTCTAACGCCATCACAATACTGGGTTCTCACCTCGTCCGACGACCTGTTGTCCAGACTTGATCCAGTTGTGATGAACGATAAAATTGTGTTTGTTGTTATCGACGGATTTGAAACGGAACGTCTGCTAAAGGCGCAAATGTGGTTTCAGAGACATGGAATTCGTTATCGATTTGTCGGATCAGATCCTAAGAAAGTCATAAAAAAAATTATATCATTTGTGGGAGGTATGTAAAAATGATGATACGAGAAATGGATCTGGAGTTGAAAAATACACTTGAAAGTGTTATTTTTGTAGGACGTCTCGTTGAAGAGGATGATTTAGTTGGAACAAAACTTGAGGGCCCAGTTAGGGATCATCAGGATGGAGATGGGCTATTATTTTACCTCAAAGGCTTGTCCCCTATACCAGAAAGCATTTCCGAATATTTCCCTTATCAAAACAAGATTTTCCCATGTAGCACGCGGCATTTACCTAATTTGTTGCGAATTACACAGGTGATTCCTGATTTTCAACGGCTTCATTACCTTGACCGGAAGGAAAGTTTACGAAAGGGTTTGTCTAACAAAACGATCGTATTTACCTTGAGGCTAGTTGACGATTCATTTGTATGGGCTGAGATTAAAAAAATTGAAAACATTACTCCTTGTAAAGAATATGCCATTATACCAGAACCTGAACTGAAGCTTGATCAAAACCGGAAAGATTTTGAAGAACGCTTATTGACGGGCAAACCAATTACCTTTCCTCAGTACCCGAATGCATTTCCTGATCCTGAGTTGATTTACTGTGAAGGGTATTTGTACAAAAATATTGTATTACGGCGATCTGACCAGTTGACGACCTATTATACGGCAAATCCCAAAGAGGTGATTTACAAAAAAGCGGAATCATTTCTCAGTATGGTAAAGGTACGAACGGAAAATCTGTATTTTATCGACATCAAATCCATGCCTGAATTGCGGGACGAGTTAGATGAAGAGGGACAGCCTTTGTGGAAAGGATTCGATGAAGAACGAAGCAAAGAAGTCGTTACGTTTACCCAACGTTCTTCTCATGAAACTTCTATACAGATATCCCAAAACAACGCGACGTTATTGAGCAACGTCGAGATGGATGAAGCGAGAAGTAATCTTGTTTCGAAAAGGGATTTAATGAAACGCGAGTCGATATTTCTACAGTTGTTGAAGCAGAATGCAAGACGAAAAGGACTGGTTTATAATGAACGTGATTTATATAATTTCCATATTAGTGTAAAGACAAACTTTTTGACGATCATCGGTGGGATGTCGGGTACGGGAAAGTCGCAATTGGCCCAACTCTACGGTGAAACACTGGGATTGAAGTTTGGGGATAGCCTGATCGTTGTTCCCATTTCTCCAGCTTACCATGAACCTAATGATGTATTGGGATACTTAAATCCTACTACCGGTGTTTATCACGAAAGCGAAACAGGATTGGTTACATTGTTGAAAAAAGCGGAAGAAAATCCTGATCAGCTGTATATGGTGATCTTTGATGAAATGAACTTGTCTCAAGTTGAACATTGGTTTAGCCCCTTTATTTCCCTTCTTGAATTGGAAGAAGGGCGAAGGGAATTGCGATTGTTCACGAGTGGATATTGTGTAAATGGTTATAATCCTAAAATCACCATCGGCAATAACATTTTGTTTGTGGGAACGGTCAACTTTGATGAAACGACAAGGCCTTTTTCGGATCGGCTACTTGACCGTGCCAATGTGTTGTTTTTAGAAAAACCTTCCTTTAAAACTGCTTGGGAACAATGTGGAGAAGGGGAAAAGGAACAATTAGAACCATTCTCGGTTAGTACGAAGGAATTTCGTGATACGTGGGTTATTGAAAAAGAGGGTAGCCTTTCTATCTTCACTGAGGAAGAACTGTCGTTATTAGACCGCCTCCACGATGCCATCCAATCTGTATATCCAAACAAAGGTATTTCGTTCCGTGTTGCTCGAGCTATTTCCCGATACCTAGCCAATATCCCATATGGGCCATCAGGGGAATGCATAATTCCACGACGTGAGGCGTTTGATTTGCAGATCAAACAGCGTGTTCTTTCCAAATTGCATGGTTATGATACAGGTCTTCGTACCTTGATCGGTTTTTACCGCGAAGGCTCTTTTGAGGAAGGAATTCTTGCTACTTTATTGCAAAGCCCTGATGCGCAATGTGTATCAGATTTTCAACACTCATTGTCTTTATTGAGGGCGAAAGCAAAGGAGTTGGCCATGTATGACGGAACATACTAAGGGAATTGAAGTGATCGGTGGGGATTCACTTCCTTTTTACCTAGTTGTATGGGTTGGCAACCGAAAAAAGCGTGTTCAACGTTTGGCCTTAGACAGGCGAAACATGTTCAATACGATTATTGAGATTACGGAGTTTTTAAATGTGCGCTTGGAATTGGTACCTTTGCAGGAAGGAGTCGTGGTTGATGTCCGATGGGAAACGCTGGACAAATTAGATGAGGAGAAATCGGAGACACATTTAGAGTTTCGGTTAACGATGGAACAACCAGTGGCCGAGGTGTACAGTCGTGATAATGAGAAGGAGTACCCATGGTGTTGTGGTGTATACTCCTATGAGGTTGTCTACGAAGGGAAGGTCTATTATGGTGCGTTCGAGATAATCCCGAAAAATGTATCAAAAACACAGCTTCAACGAATTCACGAGGTAATCAATCAGCACGTATCGGACCTGACCTTGGATTTTTTACGTTATAAGCGTTCCGAAGGAATACAATCCGATAAAAATAGTCACAGAGTATGGGATTTTCTTTCGTGGTACCAAAACAAGGAATCTATGTTATTTTCCGCTATAGAATGGATTGAACGAATGAGTGATTCTTCTCTTGTAGCCAAACACCGAGTAGAGAAACAGCCGCGCCGCCTCAGCGGACGCAGTTTCCGTTGGGCGTGTTCGCCGCGCGGTATGCTAACGCAAAGTAGTCGATATCTAAATCGCCGAATGGTACTCAATTTGGATTCAGAACCAAATCGTTTGATGAAGTTCTATCTTAACCAATTATTGCGCAAGCTTGGTGCTTATGTTAGTTCCCTTCGTCATGCTATAAGCGAATTGGAAGTGAGAGTTGCTGAGAGCGAAACGGATATCCAACAATTAAAAGCCGAATTGGAAAGAAGGAAAACAATTCGTGGTATTGCGGAAGAAGATTTGGAAGGCGTTCATAAGGTTCTGTCAGCAAAGCAGTATCATCATAAAAGTTTGAGTAAACGACTTCAAATGAGGCGTAATAACGAGGCAAGAGCGCGAAACAGCTTTCAAAGGTTGTATGCTAAACTACAGACGCCGTTTTGGAGCCAGATCCAAGAGAAACTTCCTAAACATCCATTAAGTCGCCTCGAACAGGGTTATAGAACGGTCTATCGAATTTGGAAAGAAGCACAAGCGTTGAACGAAGGGGTTGGCTCTCACGTCCGAGTACCAGCAGCAAAGCCAACACCGGTTCTTTACGAATACTACGTATTCTTCACAGTTATTGATGTTTTAATGAAGATGGACTGCATGTTGGAATCGGAATCGTTATCCGAACAATTAGAGCGTTCCTTTTCAGAAGAGGGGTTACTAGATGGAACGAAGGTCACGTTTGTGAAAGAAAGGAAGTATAGAGTTTCGGTTGTTTATAATGAACCGATTGAAATCAGTCGAAACAGAGCTCTGGAGAAAGGGGGGTACTTTTACAGTTATAGGGAGAGTAGAAAACCAGACATTCGTATTGATTGCTACCGTTGGACCGAGACCATGTGGAGATATGATTCTAGCGTGGTTATTGAAGTGAAATATCGTCCGTTTTCGTGGATCTATTCCGAACATGGAAGCACTAATACGATGCAACAAATGTTGGATTACCGCTTAATCATGTATGCCAATGGAGAAAATTCTCATTATGGAGATAATCCCAATCCCATTCGTTATGTAATTTGCGTTTACCCAGGCGATAACAAACGTAAGCGGCTAGAATTTCAAGATTGTGGTCATTTTCTCCAGCTTTATCCTGAAGAAGACAACATAGTTGGCCAGACGGAACTCATGGAATTGTTGTGTTCGTGGCTTGAAAATTAATGTACAATATTTACCATGTTTTGTCTAGAAATTACTTGTATATTATTTCGCCTTCTTTAATAGAGGAGGTGACAGTTAGTGCATCGGCGCAAAAGCTGGGACGAGTATTTCATGGACCTTGCCTTCACCGTTGCCGAACGGGCGACCTGCCCGCGCCGGCACGTGGGGGCGGTTCTGGTGAAGAACAAGAAGCTGATGGGCACGGGGTACA
>QGUT01000106.1 GCA_003242255.1 Bacillota bacterium | reverse complement strand
GCCCAAGAGGAATGAGGGTGCCCATTAACCCGAACATGGGGCCGAGGCGGGCGACCAGATCAGTTAAACCTACAATTTTGGAATAATGTAGTTCCTCCACTGTAATCAGGTGACGCGCTAGTGCCTTGAGCGATGCCGGAGGCAAATAGCAATGCTCTATCAACCCGCACAAAATTTCTTTATGCCTGCGAAATAAGCGGCTTTGCCGGACGATTTCCATTATCTCCTCGGCATTTTTATACTGAAAGGCACCCACCAGTTCCTGCACATTGGCTTTTATTCTGGGCCGTTCTAAAACAGCTTCCACCAGCAGGCTGCCTAACTCTACTAAAGCTGTCGCCAAAAGCAATAAGAGAATGGCGATGGTAGGTATTAGCAAACTGATGGATATTATGTGCATTGCATCTCTTAAAGGCGCTAAAATGGCTTCTAACATTGCTCTATAGCTCCTTTAAAAATTCTACGTATTTTTTGCCCACACCGGTGATGAAGAGCAACAGAATTATAACTTCAATTTGAAAAGATAAATTCTTTTGTCGCGCCGACCACTGAATTGGATGGGCCGACCCCAAAGTTATCTCGTAAACGCGAATCTGGCTTGAATCATTTCCCGTAACTAATAGGACATTAGCGTTGCTGGGTTGCACTCCGATCTCCCGTTTGTTTTCTAAGTGCTGCCAATGGCCGTCGCGCCCTGGTATTTTCCCCTCACCATTTGAAACGATAATTTCTTCATCCACTTCTTCCGCTGAGATAAGTTCATCTGCTGGTTCTGATCCAACGCTAATCCCCATTTCTTCCTCCGAATTTCGCTCAGCGCTCGACGGATAAACTGGCAGTTCTCCTATGGCATTATCTCTCTTTTTTTCTCCTATCCCCCGCACAATACAAGTGGCTTCGAGGCCGCCGATTGCGGTTTTTGCAGTGATGATTGCTATGCCCTCTCCCACAACCGTGACTAGACCTTCTGTGTCCACCGTGGCAACGCTGGTGTTGCTGGAGCTCCATATTATCCTCTGGTCTACGGCGTTAAACGGAGCCACATTAGCTTCCAGTTGAAAGGAGCTACCTACTGGCAGAGCTATTTCGCTGCGGTCTAGGGTGATGCTGGTAGGAGGTCCACCGGGGACTTTGGTCGGATCTTCTGTTTTTCCGGTGCGATCGACTTTATAAGTAAAAGTTACGACTTCGCTGTCTTCCCTGCCGGGCCCAATGACAATAGCTTTAATTACCACGTCTTCTTTTAGTTCAATGGGAATGTTTACACTTTCCAAGTTATTTCTCAAAGACCACCAGCGGCTGGAAGACCAGTTGAACATGGGGCTGTTTACCGTCGGGGTGCTGCCATCCAATGTGTAATATATCTTAGCTTCGTTATCGAATTTGCTTTCCAGAGTTATCATAGTTCCTTCAGGTACTACGGTTCCGCTGGGGATACTAGCCTTCGGAGGGTCCCATTTTTCCGGGGCGGCAGAAAGCACCTCGATTTTGCTCACGTGTTTTAAGAATAAATGGTTGGTCTGCTCGGTTACGGCCCGCTGGCCGAATATCAGCAACAGAGCATCCCTGTCGTTCATATCGTCTGGGTTATCGCTTCCTTCGGCGCTGAGTAAAGCCAGGATCGGTTCCACTTCCACCGCATCTTCAGCCGAACCGGGAATTCTCCCGTCATTGGGGTGGTTGTCCTTTAGATGGGGGAAAAAGTAACGCTTGTCTTTTAATAACTCTTTAACTGTAAGGGTTACTTCATAGCCATCTTTCGATATGAATTTGATCAATTGGGCCTCTTCCTTAATTCCCGCCAGATCCAGTAAATCCCTCAGTTTTACCCCTCTTGCCACATACCATTTCTTCGTCGGCCAGGTGTTTATGGTGCTGTAAACATGCTGATATTGCTCCATAGACTCAAGTTCCGTTAAAGTTAACGTGAGCGGCTTTGTCACTCCATCGCCCGAAATCTCTAGCGAATATGCGGTTTCGGCAATAACGCTCAATGCTGTCGCATGGAGAAAAGCCAGAATTAAAAAAACGACAAAAGCTATTTTTATGCCAATATTGCGGGCATCCATCGGTCTCTCCCCTGCACCAGGCGCTTTATGCATCCCCAGCATCTCTGGGTTAAATCGTTATGTGATCATAAGCATAACGGAGCTAATAATATTTATTTCTGTATCTTTTATAATATTATAAATAATAGCCCTAGTCACTATTATATGGAATCATGAAATTATTGTCAATAAAGCCAATTTGCGGGAAAATCGGCATAAAAAAACAAAAGTATGGCTAAAATAGCCATACCGTGAACTTAACTGATTTTAAGAGCATACGTTTCAGCGAGATTTTTCCCGGTGGTTATGCCAAAATCTTTAAGAGCTTTTTCAAAAGCTCTGAAAAGCTCGAATATCTTAGCCTCACGGGCATTTTCGCCCATGTGTCCTATGCGCCAAACTTTTCCGGAAAGTTTACCCCAGCTGCCAGCTATCATTACCGAGTAATTTTCCCAAAGGTGTTTCCTAAATTTTTCATCGTCTACTCCATCGGGTATATAAAAGGCGGTTACAGTATTAGCCTCAGCGCCTTCTCGGGGATATATTTTGAAGCCCACCTCTTTTAGGGTTTCCCTGACAGCAGCGCCCAATTTTTCGTGCCGCTCGTAGATAGCCTTTCCTTCTTCGAGTGCTGCGGAAGCTGCTTCGAAGAGGGCAAAAATGTCCGAAATCGGCGGAGTGTAAGGAAAAATTTTGTCTTTAAACCACATTTCTTTCCAGTTCATGAGATTGGCATAAAAACTACGAATGGGATATTTTCTCTTTTCCATCTTCAACCAAGCATCCTGGCTTATAGAAAGAAATGTAAGGCCCGGTGGGGCCGAAAGGCACTTTTGAGATCCCCCCAGGACAACGTCAATGCCCCACTTGTCGGGCTCGATTTCGTGACCGGCGATGGATGATACCGCATCCACTATGGTTATGGCGCCCGCTTCTTTTAAAAGGGGGCATATTTCGTGGATCGGATTTATCAATCCTGCCGGGGTTTCACAGTGGACTACTGTTGCTATCTTAAACCTGCTCCCGTGCTTGGCAAGAAAATCTTTGACGTCCTCTGATGTTATAGGTTCATCGTAATTTTTTTGAAGCAGCGTCACTTGTCCGCCGTAGAGTTCTGCGAAATCTTTGAATCCCTCACCAAAGACTCCATTAGCCAGGCAAAGCACCTGGTCCCCGGGCTCCACCAGGGAAGCCATGGCAGCTTCCAGGCCTAAGATTCCTTCGCCGCTTAAAATCAACACATCTTCTTTTGTATTGATGATTTTTTTGAGTTTATCGCAGGTTTCGGCGTAAAAATCGAAAAAGGAAGGATCGAGGTCCGGATTGGTGATGGGGCTTGCCATGGCCTTCCTTACTCTCTCACTGATTTCGGTAGGGCCTGGGGTCATAATGAGACCAGGTTTTATCATTTAAAGTCTCCTCCTCGATTCGAACTCCGTCAGATTTCCATTATTATAGGCAGAATCATGGGTCTCCTGTGAGTCTGTTCAAATAAGAATTTGCCCAAAGTATCCCTTACCTGAGACTTTATCACAGACCATTCGGTTACTTTTTCTTCCTGGCATTTTTTCAGAGCCTGCCTGACTATGTCCTTTGATTGTTCCATTAATTCTTCTGACTCCCGTACATAGACAAAACCTCTTGAAATTATGTCGGGCCCGGCCACAACTTCTGCGGTATCCTTGTCAATCGTGACCACCACGATCAGAATGCCATCTTGAGCCAGCTGCTTTCTGTCCCTCAAGACTATATTTCCCACATCGCCCACGCCTAACCCATCTACCATGACTTTGCCCGCTGTGACCTTACCCGCAAGTCGGGCCGAATCTTTTGTGAATTCTATTATCCTTCCGTTTTCAGCAATGAAAATGTTTTTTTCCGGAATTCCTACCTCTTTTGCCAGGCTGGCATGGTGGATAAGATGCCTGTATTCCCCGTGGACAGGTATAAAGTACTTGGGTTTCACTAGGTTTAGCATGAGCTTGAGTTCTTCTTGGCTCGCATGGCCCGATACATGTACGCCCGATATGGCTTCGTAAATTACTTCTGCACCCTGTTTGAAAAGGTGGTCTATCGTCTTAGCCACTAATTTTTCGTTTCCAGGGATAGGAGTAGCTGCTATCAGCACCGTGTCTCCTGGAACGATCTCCACCTTTTTGTGCTCTGACATGGCCATTCGAGTGAGGGCCGACATGGGTTCGCCCTGGCTGCCGGTCGTTATTATTACGACTTTTTCCTTGGGAAGTTTGTTTATATCATCGAGTTCCGCCATCAAATTTTTTGGTATGGACAGGTACCCTAAATTTAGAGCGATATTTACGGTATTCACCATGCTCCTTCCCACAACCGCTACTTTCCTTCCGAATTTAAACGCAGCGTCGAAAATCTGCTGGATTCTATGAATATTGGTGGCAAAAGTGGCGACAATTATCCTGCCCTTTGCCTTGCTGAATATATCTTCTATGGTGCCTCCCACCACTTTTTCCGACATGGTATATCCCTGGCGCTCAGCGTTGGTGCTATCGGAAAGCAGCACGAGTACACCCTTTGAACCCAATTCGGCCAGTTTGTGAAAGTCGGCGATCTTTCCATCGACGGGGGTTTGGTCGAATTTAAAGTCCCCCGTATGGCATACGGTACCTAGTGGAGTATGAACAGCTATTCCAACAGAGTCAGGAATGCTGTGGTTCACCCTAAAAAATTCTACGGTAAAACTTCCGATTTTCACCGATGTCGGCGGATTAATTACGTTCAAATTTACGCTTTTCTTGAATTTGGTTTCTTTTAATTTGCCTTCTACCAGGCCCATGGTCAATTTTGTCCCGTAGATGGGGACGTTTATTTGCTGTAATACGTACGGCAACGCGCCGATGTGGTCTTCATGGCCGTGAGTTATCAAAATTCCTTTGACCATGTCTTTGTTTTCCACTAAGTAAGAAATGTCCGGTATAACTATGTCTATTCCGAGCATTTCTTCTTCCGGAAACATTAAACCGGCGTCGATGACGAGAATTTCCCGGCCGTATTGAATCAACGTCATGTTTTTTCCTATTTCGCCTAGTCCGCCCAATGGTATGATAAGTAGTTTTTGTTCATTTACGGACAATAAAAAAACACCTCCATTATAGATCCATTGTTCCGATAATTGTTTCGCAATTATTAATATGACTTATCTTCCTATATTAAAGCTGTCCATTTCAAGGATTACGGCGTCCGGGCCAATTTTTCTGACTGAATCCCACGATATTTTCATGTAGCTTTTTTCCCCGAGCGAAAAAAAACCGCTTCTTCTGCTGGGTATCAACAAGTACTCGATTTTCCCGGAATTTTCGTCGATTAGAAGGTCGCAATTGCCTACTGGACCTAATTTTACTCCATTGCTCAAATTTATTATATCTTTTCCGTTCAATTCCCCTAAGCGCATCTTCATACCCCCCATAACATTATTTTATGGGGAGTCTCCATTAAAAATAACTCCTTTTATAAACCTGTGTGGCCGAACCCTCCGCTTCCGCGCTCTGTCTCTTCGAGACATTCCACTTCGACTAGTTCTGCCTGAGTTACCGGAACTATGACGAGTTGCGCTATCCTATCACCCCGCTTTATTGTAAAATTTTCATTTCCGTGGTTAATCAAAATTATTTTTATTTCGCCTCGATAATCGGCATCAATGTTCCCCGGCTGTTTAAAA
>QGUT01000008.1 GCA_003242255.1 Bacillota bacterium | reverse complement strand
GCCAGGGAGAGGGCGGATCAACTGGCCACCATAGGTGGAGGCAACCACTTCATCGAAATAGGAAGGGTGTCCCGGGTTTTCGACGAAGAATTGGCATCGCGGTTCGGGCTTTTCAAAAATAAGGTCTACGTGCTGATCCACACCGGGAGCAGGGGGCTGGGGCATCAAATCTGCACCGATTATTCGAGGATCATGTGGGACCATTCGGAGAAAAACGGCACCCGGGCGCCGGTGAAGGGCCTTGCCTGCGCTCCCATTTTTTCGGAGGACGGGCAGAATTATCTAAAGGCCATGGCCTGCGCCGCCAATTACGCCTTCTGCAACCGGCAGCTCATAACCCATTTCGTGCGGGAGGCCTTTGTGGAAGTTATGAAAAGACCCGAGTCCGAGTTGGGGCTGGACCTCCTGTACGATGTGGCGCACAACATTGCGAAAAAAGAGAGGCACGGCAAAAGATGGCTCCTGGTCCACCGAAAAGGCGCGACCCGGGCGCTTCCCGCCGGGCACGAGGGCAACCCCGCCTGCTACCGGGATACAGGCCATCCGGCCATAATCCCCGGCAGCATGGGCACCGCCTCCTACGTGCTCGTGGGCCTTCCGGATATACACCGCACCTTTTGCTCGGTGAACCACGGGGCCGGAAGGGTCATGTCCCGAAGAAGGGCCAAGAGCGAATTTACAAAGGAAGAGTTGCTTGAACAGACCAAAAACGTGGTCATCGCTTCCAGCAATCTGAAGGCCCTCCTGGACGAAGCTCCCTTGGCCTATAAGGACATCGACGAGGTAGTCTTTACTCTTGTCGATGCCGGCCTTACAAAGCCTGTGGTGAAATTAAAGCCCATGGGGGTCTTGAAGGGCGAGGGGGAGGAATCCTAAGAAATTACCGCAGGTGTAATAGTCGAAAATAATATTGGGGTGTATTTAATCTTCGACAAATTTGTGTTATAATTAATAATATAAAAAATACTTTTTCCGGACGTGATTTTATGAAAAAGACTGTCAGGGCGTTGTTAAACAACAGAATAATAAAAGTGGCAGAAGGCGAAGCATCAAGATATATGGGCGGCAGCTTTATAGACTGTGATTATGTAGTTGTAACAAAAAACGACGAAGTGCGGAAAATCTATGACGCATATAAAAGCAACAATCGAAAAAAGTATCGTGTTATAGAGGATTTTGTAGTTACTAGTGAAGAAGAAGTTTTCAATCTGGAAAATTATAATGGTGAAACTTTTCTTGCAGTAAATGAGAAGGGAGAAATTGCAGGGGTTGTATCAACTAGGGAAATAATTTCTTTCATGAACGATTATATAAAAAACCTAAAAAATGAGCTTGATCTGGTAAAAACTGACTTAGAAGCTTTTATGGCTTGTGGTGACAATGATACTAGAGGGAAAAGGGATTAAGATTTATCGGTCTTTTGTAGGACCATATGCTACGACTATGGATATGATTGGTATGTCGATTACGCTTATGAAATTAGATGATGAATTAAAACAACTATTAGATTATCCTTGTTCTACTCCATATTGTACAATTAAATAGCACTAATATCACAAAGAGAGGTAATGGTTAAGTCCAATTTTTTGTGTAAAATCCCCTCTGTTAGATCACGGCCAGATAGACGGCGCGGTCTCCGACATTCTCGCCGCGGCTTTTGCCAACGACGGGGGCTTTAAGGTAAAGATAACTTCCCTGACCAACGGGACCTACAAGCTCCTCGTAGGGAAGGACAAGAATATCGACGCGGTGGAAAAAATGAAAGGCAAGGACATCGCCATATCTACCAATACTATCATCGAATATGCCACCGATAAGATACTGGAAAAATACGGCTTAAGTCCGGACGATGTAAATAAGGTAGCAGTGCCGCAGATTCCTGCCCGGCTGGAGATGCTGCAAAGCGGAAAGATTGACGCGGCTACGCTGCCCGATCCCCTCGCTACGGTGGCCATAAAAAATGGCGCTAAGGTCATCGAGAGCACCGACCGGCTGGGCATAAATCCGGGGGTACTCCTGTTTTCCGACCAGGCTCTGGAACAAAAAGAAAACGAAATAAAGGCCTTCTACAGGGCGTACAACAAGGCCGTCGAGTATCTCAAGCAGAACGATAAATCCTCCTATATAGACATCGTCATTGAAAAAGCCAGCTTCCCCGAAGATGTAAGGGATACAATAGTTCTGCCCGAATATACGAAAGCAGGCCTGCCTTCCAAAGAGGATTTTGATGGCGTAATGGAATGGTTGGTAAAGAAAGGCCTCATAGGGAAAGCCTTTTCCTATGAAGAGCTGGTGGACGGAAGGTTCGTAGAGTAAAAAGGCGGAGAGTTTGTGTATGATAAAAGTACGCAACCTGGTGGTGTATTACGGCAAATTTAAAGCGCTTTCTGGAATAAATTTAGATGTGAAAAAGGGTGGTATAATTGCCCTCATAGGCCCCTCGGGATGCGGCAAAACCACTCTTCTTTATGTGCTGGGCGGGATTGTGGCTAAGTACGAAGGCGAAGTTTTAATTGACGGAGCCCCTGTAGACCCTAAAAAACAGCGCATAGGCCTGGTCCTCCAGGATTACGGCCTTTTGCCCTGGAAAAGGGTATGGGAAAATGCCTTGCTAGGTCTGAAAGTAAAGAAGAAGGTGATAGGCAAGGAGGACAAAGAATACGCCGAATACGTGCTGGCCCGGGTGGGCCTATCCGACTTTCTTAAAAGATACCCCGGCGAATTGAGTGGAGGCCAGAGGCAGCGGGTGGCGATAGCCAGGGCCTTCATCATGAAGCCTGATATCCTGCTCATGGATGAACCCTTTTCCGCCCTTGACGCCATAACCCGGGAAGAAATGCAGGACCTTTTCATAGACGTATGGAAGGGGAGTTCCGTTTCGACGGTTTTTGTGACTCACAGCACGGAAGAAGCGATGTTCGTCGGGGAAAAAATAGCCGTCATGACCGGGCCTCCAGGTCGTATCGTTGAGATAGTAGATAACCCCTTTTTCAGCAGACGGGAGATAGAGGACAGCGATCTTTACTTTAGCATGAAATTAAAATTGAAAGAATTGATAAAGGGTATGTAAAAATGAAGACGAGAAGCTCCGTGCGCTATATATTTATATTTATCCTGTTTTTTGCGCTGTGGGAAGTCGGATCGGCTGTATGGAAAAATCCCATTCTGCCGTCGCCGGCAGCCGTCCTCTTGAATTTAAAAGAAAAATTCCTTCCAAAAATCGCAATTCACGCTGCCCTGAGCGCCTACAGAATTGCAGCGGGCTTGGTTCTTTCGGTTTTAATAGGTTCCGTTTTGGGATTGTTGATGGGCTATTACGATTCCATCGACAGAATTTTATCGCCGCTCATATACTTTACATATCCGATCCCCAAAATCTCGCTGCTTCCTGTAGTAATGATCTTGTTTGGCCTGGGCGAAACGTCTAAAATCACCATGATAGTCATTATTTCGGTTTTCCAGGTCATCATTACAGCTCGAGATACCGTCAAAAACATACCAAAGGAAACCTATTATTCCCTGAAATCTTTGGGAGCTGATGACAGAACGGTTTTCAGGGAAGTAATACTGCCTGCTGCTCTGCCGGAGCTGCTGACGGCCATCAAGCTCAGTGCCGGAACGGCCGCATCCGTTTTATTTTTTACAGAGTCCTTCGGGACGACCCTCGGCATGGGCTACTTAATTATGGATTCCTGGATGAGAGTAAATTACCTCGATATGTATTCGGGAATCCTGGTCCTGAGCCTCATGGGAATGCTCATATTTTTATCTGTCGACGCTTTATATATGAAATTTTGTCGTTGGAAACGATGAAATTGTAAGCATATTTAAATATTGTATAAATTTTTAAAACGAGCAAGTAATCTCTTTCTCTTGCAAAATATACGTAAAAAATTATACTATTGTAATGTAGACATATCTACAATTGAGTCATCATAATAAAGTGGGGGTGAACTGGATGGCAGAAAAGAAGAGAATAGTTATACTGGGGGGTGGATACGGAGGACTTACGGCTGCCCAGAAGCTTAACAAGCTGTTGGCTAAGCGGAGCGACGTAGAGATTTACCTCATTAACAGGTCTCCATTTCAGGTATATCTGACGGAACTGCACCTCATTGCCGGCAACCGGGTAAAACCTGACGGGGTGCTTTATTCGCTGGAGAAAGCCCTGGAGCAGACCGGAGTGAGGTTGGTGATCGACGAAATCGAAGATGCAGACATGAACGCAAGGGTTTTGAAAGGAAAGAAAGCCGAATATCCCTTTGACTACCTGATCCTCGCCTGCGGCAGCGAACCCGAATATTTTGGCATCCCCGGAATGAAAGAACACGCATTCACATTATGGTCCTACGAGGACGCGCTCAAAATAAGGAACAGAGTAGAGGAGATGTTCGATAAGGCCAGGTACGAGCACGATGAGAAGAAGAGGCGCGAGTACCTCACCTTCGCGGTGGGCGGCGGAGGCTTCACGGGCATAGAGATGATCGGGGAGCTCGTCGAATGGGTGGAAGACCTCTGCCGGGAGTATGGCATAAAGAGGGATGAAGTCACTTTAATGGTAGTGGAGGCTTTGCCGAAAATCCTGCCCAATCTTTCCGATGAACTCATTAAGAAGGCCACCGATTATCTGGAGAGACACAAAGTAAAGATATTGCTGAATTCGCCCGTGGTCAACGTGGAGCCCGACGGATTTACTCTGAAGAGCGGAGAGAAAATAAAGACCCGGACCCTCATCTGGACGGGTGGGGTGCGGGGCAACGCCCTGGCCGAAAAACTGGGCCTCGAGACCGGAGGTCGCGGAAGGATAAAGGTCAACGAGTACATGGAGACCAGCCAGAAGGGCATATACGCCATAGGCGACGTGAGCTTCTATGTGAATGAGAAAAATTTCGTAATGCCTGCTCTCGTAGAATCGGCCATGCAGTCCGGTGAGTGTGCTGCCCACAACCTGGCGGCTGAAATTACCGGTGGCTCCAAGAAGCCCCTGAAATTAAACCTGCACGGCAATATGGTGTCCATCGGAGAGAGGTACTGCGTGGCGGAAGTGATGGGGCGCAAGCTGGATGGATGGATCGCCACGTGGATAAAACACGCAGCTGACATGCATTACCTGTTCGGCGTCGGCGGATGGACTTTTGTGAGGGAATACATGTGGCATCAATTTTTCAATAAGAACCGCGGAAAATCCTTTATCGTCCAGAATCTGGGGGTAAGCACCAGCGCTTTCTGGCTTGCGATTTTAAGGATTTATCTTGGATACCGCTGGATAATGTCCGGTCTGGAAAAGGTGCACTCCGGATGGCTTGCAGCGGGCGATAAATTGGTGGCGGGAGCCTCGACAAGTCCGATTGGACCCAATACGCCGGAATGGTACGCCAGTTTGGTGGAAAAATTCATTTTCCCACACGCCCTGTTCTTCCAGACGATGATAACTTTGAGTGAACTCGCCATCGGCACTTGTCTTGTTCTCGGACTCTTTACTATGCTGGCTTCCCTCGGGTCGCTCTTCATGCTGATCAATTTCATGATATCCGGTTCCGGCGACATGTGGTTCTTCATGGTAACTCTGGCCATATGTTTCTCGGGAGCAGGGCACTGCTTCGGCCTCGACCGGTGGGCGATTCCATGGATATCCAGAGTGGCAAAAAGGATAATAAGGGGAGGCGGCCGGAAACCTGCCTTACCTGGTTCTATTCACGATGTAGTCCGCTAAAGCTATCAGCGAACTCTTGGCAGGGTTGTCGGAGAGTTCAGCAAGCCGCTCCTTGGATTTTGCGACATAGCGCTCGGCGATACGCCGAGCGTATTCTATTCCTCCCGATTCTTTGACGATCTGGATGATCTCTTCTACGGTGCCTGAATTCCAGCTGGAAAGGTCGGAGAACAAGTCCTTCAGGTGTCGAGAAAAGGGACTTTTTTGGAAAGCGTAGAGAAGCGGCAGGGTGATTACTCCTTCCTTGATGTCGTTGCCAACGGGTTTGCCGCTATTTTCCGACGTCAGATCCAGGATGTCGTCCATCACCTGAAAGGCCATTCCCACCATCATCCCGTACTTTTTCAGACACGATACTATGGCCGGAGAAGCCTTCGCTCCCCTGGCTCCAAGTTCGCAGCTCATGGCAAAAAGGAGGGCGGTCTTCTTTCGTATCCTTCTTGCATAGTCGATAAAGCTTATGTTAATGTTGAAAGCTTCTTTTTTCTGGCGCGCCTCACCTTCGCATACTCTGTAGAGCATTCCCGAGACGGACTTTAGAATATCCAGGTCGCCGTGGTCGACCAGAATTTTTAAGGCTTTTGCGAGCACGAAATCCCCCGCGTAGACAGCTGCATCTTTTCCTATCGATGCCTGTACGGTGGGGACGCCCCGCCTCAAGGGCGAATCGTCCACTATGTCGTCGTGGATGAGGGTGGCCGTATGTACCAGTTCCACTGCTACGGCGAGCGGCGTTATTTTGTGGTAGTCGTAATCGCCAAACCGCGCCGAAAGGTATACCAGGGCCGGCCTTATTCTCTTGCCTCCGGCTTTAATGGTGCTCTTTAAGACATCCCACAGGAAGGATTCTCTGGTTTTAACGGAAGAGAGGAGTTCTTCTTCCAATGAGGCCATTTCGTATGAGATTTCATTATAAAATTCGCATAATGCCATTGGTGATATCACTCTTTCTAATAAGAATACTCAAAATAAGATAACCAAAATTAAAATATCATAAAACTGGAACAAGGGCAATTATAAAAGAAAGGGCATACGTTTGTATGCCCTTTTGAAATTCCTTTTTCCAGCTTATTTCGCCAGAGAAAGGGCTTCATTCATGAGAGTCTTAAATTTGTTGGAAGTTCCGGTAGCTCCGCTTACGGCATCTACCTGGTTTACATCCTGTTTTTCGACAAGGGACTTGGTGAGGGCTTCAGCAGCTTTGGCAGGAGTCTGTCCCGAAGAGGCTTCCATTCTCTTGGCGTAGTCCTCGTCTACCGATTTGTAATGCCCATCTTCCTTGTTGATCTCGTCGAAGAAGGCCGATTGAATCTTCCCGTCTTTTACGACGATGGCGGCCATGGCCTTCCAGCCGTGATCGTCAAAATCAGCTTCGGCTGCCTTGTAAATGCCATCCTTAAGTCCGCCGGTCGCCTGAACAGGTGATCCTTTAAGAGCTTCGGCCGCAAGAGCCTTGAAAGCCTCAGAAGTATGGGTGGCTCCGGTTACCGTATCAACGGCTTCGGGATCCTGCTTGTCAATAAGCGATTGCTCCAGTTTGGCAAAAGCTTCGACAGGCGTTGTGCCCGATTTTTCTTTCATCCTCGGGCCGTATTCCGGGTCAAAGCTCTTCAGCTTGCCTTCCTGGTTGACTTCATCGTAAAATACATTTGTTATTTTTCCATCTTTCACAATCACTGTCATAACGCCTTTCCAGCCTTGCTGGCTGAACTCTTTCTCCTCAGCATAGTAAGTGCCGTCTTCATAAGCTGCCTGCTGCTGCTCCTGACCGCCCTGCTCTTGCTGCTGCTCTTCCTGCTGACCCTGCTGGTTGTTTTGGGAACCGCCGCAGCCAGCCACGAGGACTACTGTCAGGAAGAGCACCAGCATTAAGGCTAACAGCTTCTTCATAAACTTCCCCCCTGATAAAAATGTTTAATTGATTATTTATTTGATCTTTTGGACCACTTAATATATATTATACACAAAAACTGAAAATCCTTCTAAGTCGAAAATGAAAATTTACCTAAAAACCCGTGCAAAAATCGCTCCTATGATTAGATTAAGCCCGGTAAGCTGATAAATTTGGACAGTTTTGGCGTTTGCCTGTATCAGATTGGGAATATCGTTGTAGTATTTTTTGGCAATAGCGACCGCATTTTTTACAATACCCAAAGCCAGCAGAGGGAGTAAGAACAGGGGATTTCGGGAAATGTAAGCTAAGATTGGACATATGGCGAAAGCAGCGGCGAATAGCAAAAGATAGAGCAATGTTGCTCTCTTTTTGCCCAGCCTCACCACCCAGTTTCGCTTGTTGCCTCGACGATCCGCTTCGTAGTCGGGAAACTGGTTGATCACGAGCACGTTAGCTATTAAAAATCCGAGAATGAGGGAAGACAGCACGGCTTCCATAGAAATCCGGTGAGCCTGAACCAGGTAAGTGCCGCAAAGCACCAGAGGCCCGAAGGTGAAGCCAACGGTAATTTCGCCCAGGCCCCTGTAGCAGAGTTTAAAAGGTGGCAGGCTGTAAATTATAGAAAGTATATAACCTGCTGCACCTATCCAGACTACGGAAGGTTCCCTGTATAAAGCTATATAAATCCCGATTGTTGCTGCGAGGATCATAGTCCATACGGCGATGACCTTGACTTCGGAAACGGAAAGTATGCCGTCCACGATTACTTTCTTGCCACCACTGAACGGGGTCCTCTCATCGGGTGCGACGTACCGATCTACTCCTGATTCGTAGTCTACCACTTCGTTAATGGCATTTTTCCCTATTTCTATAAGATAGACTCCCACCATGCTCCAGAACAACCAGTAAAGACTTAACTTTCCTTCGATTCCGTAGGCCAGAGCGGCACCTACCAACATCGGGACCGTGGAGGCAATCCAGATTTTAGGGTCGGCGAGTTGCCAAAAGCCCTTCCACCTCCGGCGCCAATCCTTGTTAGACATAGAACCCCCCCTTTCAAAAATTTTCCGATTAAATATATTAATCAAGCATTGTGATTATGTCAACCTTGAAATCTATTGACAGGAAGAATATAATAAAATTGAAAAGTGTTATTTTATAATTAAACATTTGAACATATATTTAAATATTTAATAGGGGGTTTTAATTTGGAGCGTGCTGAAGAAAAGGCAAAAATTGAAGATTCGGCTTGCACGCTTTGCCATTGCGGACATTGCCATGTAGAAACTCAAGGTAAAAGCAATTCCAGGGTAAATCAGGAAGTTCTGAGTGCCTCTTTGTCAGCTGTATTTTTGGCCTTGGGGTTTTTTACAAAAGCCAAGGGATTGACTTTGATCTACGTTCCGTCCTTCGTAATTGCGATGATTATAGGGGGTATGGATAACTTTAAAGAGGCTTACCGTTCGATAAAGCAGCTGGAATTTAACATGCATGTGCTGATGGGTGTGGCCGTAATCGGTGCGGTAGCCATAGGCGAACTGGAAGAGGGAGCAGTGGTATCGTTCCTTTACGCTGTATCCGAGATGCTCGAATCCTGGAGCATGGACAGCGCGAGGAAGTCTTTACAAAAGCTGGTCGACATGGCCCCCAAAACAGCGAGGGTAAAAAGGCCTTCCGGCGAGGTGGAAGTGCCCGTCGAAGAGGTCAACATTGGAGACATTCTTTTAATCCGCCCCGGCGAGAAGGTAGCGATGGATGGGGTGATAGTAAAGGGCGAATCGGCCATCAATGAATCGACGATTACAGGCGAGTCGATCCCTGCGGAAAAGGGGCCGGGAGATGAAGTCTACGCCGGGACCATTAACATCAACGGCTTTTTGGAAGTCAGAGTGACCAAGCTGGTGAATGACACCACACTGGCGAAAATCATCCATTTGGTCCAGGAAGCCCAGTCGAAGCGCGCTCCGATTCAGACTTTTGTCGACCGCTTTGCAGCCGTGTACACTCCCATCGTGATAGGGCTTGCCGGCCTCATGATGATTCTGCCGCCCCTTTTGTTAGGATTCGATTGGTACCCCTGGATTTACCGGGGCCTGGCCTTGCTGGCCGTATCGTGTCCCTGCGCCCTGGTGATTTCGACGCCGGTCGCCATAGTGAGCGCCATAAGCAATGCGGCAAAAAACGGAGTTCTGATAAAGGGCGGCATGTACTTAGAGGAGGTGGCAGAGCTCAGAGCACTGGCCTTCGATAAAACAGGCACCCTCACCAGGGGGGAGTCGGTGGTGACTGATGTGATAGCGGTGGAACCTCACTCCGAAGAAGAAATATTGTATAAAGCATGCAGTGTGGAAAAGATGTCGGAGCACCCTATTGCCCGGGCAATAGTGAAAGCTGCCCGTAGCCGGGGCATAGATGGGACTCAAGCGGAGGGTTTTACCGCCCTATCGGGCAAAGGCGCCCAGGGCAGGGTGGATGGAGAGGTCGTATTGATAGGAAGCGCAAAATTGTTTGATGAAAAGGGAGTAGACACCGCCGGAATAAGCCGGGAGTTAAACCGCCTCCAGGATGAGGGCAAGACCACCGTGCTCGTAGGAACGAAGACTGGTATTTTGGGGATAATAGCCGTCGCCGATGAGATAAGAGATACGGGCAGGGAAACCGTAAGTATGCTTAAAAGCGCAGGCATTGAAAGGACCATAGTGCTTACCGGGGACAATGAAGCCACTGCCAGAGCCATATCCCGGCGCGCCGGCGTGGACGAATACTTCGCCGAATTGTTGCCGCAGGATAAAGTAACGATACTGGAGAAGCTAAAAGAAAAATACGGCAAGGTCGCCATGGTAGGGGATGGCATAAACGACGCGCCGGCCCTGGCCGAAGCTACGGTGGGTATAGCCATGGGAGGGACTGGCACCGATGTGGCCCTTGAAACGGCGGATGTAGTATTAATGAAGGACGACCTGACCAAGGTGGCGTATTTGGTCCGCCTTGGCAAAAATACCAAACGGGTCATCCAGCAGAATATAATCCTGTCGATTCTGATAAAAGTCGGGGCCGTGCTGGCCACCTTTCCGGGGTGGTTGACCCTGTGGCTGGCCATACTGGCCGATATGGGAACAACGCTGCTGGTCACGCTCAACGGAATGAGGTTGTTAAAAAATAGAGCCTAATTTGTTCTTCAGGGTTTTCAGCCTGAAGAAATCCTCCCTTTCCTTTTCTTCCAACATTTCGGAAATGGTTTTTACGATGGACTCCAGTTTCGGGATCTGTATGTTTTTCAAAGCATTGGCCCGTTTCTGGGTCCTTTTTATTTCTACGGCAAGTTTATATACCGAATCTTCCACTTCCGCCAGTTCCAGGAGCAGGTATTTTATTTCGTGGAATTTCGTGAGAGCTATGTCCAGGGCCGCATTGGTGTGGTAAAAGCTGTAGTAGTGGTCCAGGGGTTTCTTCTCATACCGCACCGTAGGAATTTCTACTCCCATTACGCTGCGGGTGAGCACGGTAAAATCCGAAGTTTCCGGGATGGATCGGGCAACTTCGTACACCTGGGATACCCCCAGGGTTATATTGGCCATCTGGAGGGCCTCGTACGCTTCAGCAAAGGTTTGTCTTACTCTAACCTGAATTTCAGAGGCCCTCTTCATGAGGTTCATCATTTCCCGGATGAGCACATTCCGCTTTTTATCCAGAAGCTCGTAGCCCTTTTTTGAAAATTCGAGGGCCGCTGCCGCGGCCATCAGATTGGCTTTTGTTGGAGCTACGTTTTCCTTCATAAGGTCACTTCCCCATGTATTTTTCGACGAGAGCCGGGTTTATCCTGGTAATTTCGGACCTCGGCAGGACTTTCAACAATTCCCACATGAGGTCCAGGGTCTGCTCTATGCTCCGGTTTTCATCGAATTTCTGGGATAGGAAAACCCTTTCGAATCTCCGGCCGAACTCCATGTAGCTCTTATCGGTTTCGGAAAGTTCCTCTTCTCCTATGACCTGGGCCAGAGCTCTTACCTCCTGGACTTTTGAATAGGCGGCGAAAATCTGGTTTGCCAGTTCCGGATGGTCCTCCCTGGTGTAGTCGGCGCCGATGCCGTCTTTCATGAGCCTGGAAAGGGACGGCAGCACGTCGATGGGAGGATAGATGCCCAGTTGGTAAAGGGTCCTGGAGAGCACGACCTGTCCTTCCGTTATATAACCCGTCAGGTCCGGAATGGGGTGGGTTATGTCGTCGTTGGGCATGGTGAGTATCGGAATCTGGGTGATGCTGCCTCCCGAATCCCTTATTATGCCGGCCCTTTCGTACAGCGTGGCCAGGTCCGAGTACATGTAACCAGGGTAGCCCTTTCTGGAGGGCACTTCCTCCCGGGCCGACGATATTTCGCGAAGGGCGTCGCAGTAGCTGGTCATATCGGTCATTATTACGAGCACGTGCATGCCCTTTTCAAAAGCCAGGTATTCCGCAGCAGTGAGGGCGCACCTCGGAGTTATGATCCTTTCCACTACCGGGTCGTCGGCCAGGTTTAAGAACATCGCCACCCGGTCCATTACTCCCGCTTCTTCGAAGCTTTTGATGAAAAAGTCGGCCTCGTCGTGCTTGATGCCCATGGCAGCGAAAACTACCGCGAAATTCTGGGAATCCTCGCCGGAAATACCGGCCTGGCGGACTATCTGGGCCGCCAGTTCGTTATGGGGAAGGCCGTCGCCGGAGAAAATGGGAAGCTTCTGCCCGCGAATCAGGGTGATAAGGCCGTCTATGGCTGAGATCCCTGTCCTTATATAATTCCTGGGGTAGAGCCTCGCTACGGGGTTGATGGGGCGGCCGTTGATGTCGTAAGTCCTTTCGGCAAAAATTTCCCCAGCTCCGTCTATGGGCTTTCCGATGCCGTTGAAGATCCGACCTAAAATTTCTTTGGAAAGCGGTATGCGCATCGGACTTCCGGTAAAGCTCACGCTCACCTGGTCCAGGGAAATTCCCGAAGTCCCTTCGAAAACCTGAATTATCACTCTGTCACCGCTGATCTCAACCACTTTTCCCATGCGCATGCCCCTTCCCGGAACCTCTATCTCCACTATCTCATCGTAAGCTGCGTCTTTTACGTCCTGAAGGACGATCAGCGGCCCTACTGCTTGTTCTAATTGAATGTACTTAACTTTCATACTGTGCACCTTCTTTGTACATGCTTTCCAACCTATCGAAGTGCTCGTCTATCGCGTTTGCTATTTCGTCAAAATTGAGGTTGTATTTCATCATTACGATGTCGTTAAAGAGCTTCTCGTCTTTTACCTTTCCCAGAGGAATTCCATTTTTTATAGAAGAATAAGCTCTGTCGTACAGTTTTTCGATGATCTTCAACATGGTGTACTGCCTCTCTAAAGGGACAAAGGAATCTTCTTTGTGGTAGGCGTTCTGCTGCAGGTACGCCGTTTTAAGGACTCTCGCTATTTCCAGTATCAGCCTCTGGTCGTCGGGGAGCACGTCTTCTCCTACGAGCTTTACTACGTCCATCAGCTTGTTTTCCTCCTGGAGAAGGCTCAGCATTTTGGACCGGAGGTCAAGGAAATCTTCGGCGACGTTTTGAGCGTACCAATCGCCGAGCATCTTCACGTATCCGCTGTAGGACAGAAGCCAGTTTATCGCCGGAAAATGCCTGGCGTGGGCCAGTTCCTTGTCCAGAGCCAAAAAGGCGCCGACCACCCGCTTCGTCGCCTGGGTCACCGGTTCCGAAAAGTCGCCTCCGGCCGGTGAAACGGCACCTATTATGGTGATCGAACCTTCACTGCCGTTTAAATTTTCAAAGTAGCCGGCTCTTTCGTAAAACTGGGCGAGCCTCGACGCCAGGTAGGCGGGATAACCCTCTTCAGCCGGCATTTCTTCCAGCCTTCCCGCTATCTCCCTGAGGGCTTCGGCCCAGCGGGAGGTGGAGTCGGCCATCAGGGCCACGTTGTACCCCATGTCCCGGAAGTATTCGGCGATGGTTATGCCCGTGTAAATCGAGGCTTCTCGGGCGGCCACCGGCATGTTGGAGGTGTTGGCTATGAGCACGGTCCTGTCCATCAGAGGTTTTCCGGTCCTCGGGTCCTCCAATTTCGGGAAATCTTCGAGCACTTCGGTCATTTCGTTGCCGCGCTCGCCGCAGCCGATATAGACTATGATGTCCGCATCGCTCCATTTGGCCAGCTGGTGCTGGGTGATGGTTTTGCCGGTGCCGAATCCCCCTGGTATGGCTGCGGTCCCACCCTTGGCCAGTGGGAAAAAGGTGTCGATTACCCTCTGGCCGGTCACCAGGAGTTTTTCGATGGCCTTTCGCTTTCTCACCGGGCGGGGTTCCCTCACCGGCCATTCCTGGCTCATCTTAAGTTCGTAGGTCTTGCCGCCATATTCCAGCACGACCAGGACATCGTTGATGGTGTAGCTACCGCTTGGCTTTACACTCACTACCCGGCCTCTAACTCCGGGGGGGACCATCACCTTGTGGATTATCATGGAAGTCTCAGGGACTTTTGCAAAGACATGGCCTTCATCCAGGTAATCTCCCTCTTTTACCAGGACTTCCACGTCCCAACGCTTTTCTTCGTCGATGGATATGAGGCCTATGCCCGAAGGTATAAAAGCCGAACCTTCTCGGTATATCTTGGAAAGCGGCCTTTCTATCCCGTCGAAAATGTTTCCAATAATTCCGGGGCCCAGCTTTACCGTCAGGGGCTTGCCCGTGCCAGTGACAGGTTCCCCTGCGCGAACCCCGGAAGTCTCTTCGTAGACCTGGATGGTCGCCACATCTTTGTTCAGAGAAATTATTTCACCGATCAGTTTTTTTTCGCCCACCATGACCATTTCCCTCATGGTAAATCCTTTCATACCTGAAGCTCTGACGACGGGGCCATTGATGTAGATGATCTTTCCTTCCTGCATTAATCACACCTCCAGGCCCAGCTCAGAAAATAAAAGCTGCGCGAGTTTCGCGCGGTTTTCCTTCAGGAGGGTTTCTAAAGATAAATCGACTTCTATGCGGCCGCTCTGGCTTCTCGCGATCACCCCGCCAAGCATCGCACTGTCGCCGCTCAGGATCTCGAATTCACCTTCAGGCTTCAAGGACGCGATCAAACTCTTTATTTCTGCTTCGTATTTGCGTAAATCCTCGGGTGTGAAAGTATAATATACCTTTTCGACTTTGGGAAAACGAGAGGTAGTGCGATTTATAGCTTCCTTCAAAAACTCCAGGTACCCGGGAGTGCCTGGAAAATTCCTCACTTTTACCTTGAGCTCGTCGATGAGCTTCTCGAGGAGTTCGTCTCTCTTCCTCAGCACTTCAAAATGGGCTTCAGTCTTCGCCTTTGAAACCATTTGATCCTTTTTTATACTGGCCTCACGGCTGGCTTCGGAGATCTTTTTCTCCATCTTTATCTTCAGGTTTTCCTCAACGGCGGATTTTTCGGCTTCGTAGCGTTCGATCAGCCTTTTTCTTTTTTCGCTGTATTCGCTTTCCAACTTTTCAAATATCACTTTTGTAAAAAGTGATATTTTATCGTCAATAGTGGTAGACATATTATCACCTCAGATTTTAATGCCGACTGATTCTTTGATGTACCTCGTCAAGAAATCTGGCGGACGCCGGCTTCCATTCATGTCGGGGACTTCGATTATTATGGGCAGGCCCTTTTTGAGTTTGAAGGCATTTATTTCATCTTCGGCTTTTTCCGCCAGGCTCTCGGTTATTATGACGAGTCCCACATCTCTTTTCTGGCTTATCGCGTTGAGTTCCTTTAAAACTTCACTCTTCTCGTGGATTATTTTGCCTTCTATGCCGGCCAGCCTAAGGCCGGTCAGAGTATCCATGTTGTCGCTTAAGACGAAAGCTTTCATATTCCATCCCTCATAGGTTGCCCAGGATCATTATAGAGACGATCAGGCCGTAAATCGCTATACCTTCGGCAAGGCCCACGTAGATTAAAGTCTTTCCGAGGATCTTCGGATCTTCCGAAACGGCGCCGAGAGCTGAAGAACCTACTGCTCCGACGGCGTAACCTGCTCCTATCGTGGCAAGGCCGGTGGAGAGCGCCGCTGCCAGGAACCCCAGACCTGATGAAGAAGAACCTTCACCGGCCGCTTTCGCCTGGGCGGGCATTACGAACATCAGGAAGATTGCTATTAAAGCGGTGTAAAGGGAAACGCTCCACCTCAATGCTTTTCTCGCCTTTTCCTTGTCGAGCCTGAAGCAGAAACCAGCAGCGCAGGTAAGGATAGAAATGAGCATAGCTATTAAGACGATGATGTACATCTTTATCCCTCCACATTTTTTAAAATGCGTAATTGTCGATGGCTCTCTTTTTCAGCTGTACCGATTTGGCAATGGATAGTTTGATCTTTACGGGCTCATATTCTATACCATCTCCCCTAAAGTATTTGCTGAACAATTCGTAGTACTCGAGCCTCAGAGCCTGGATGAAGACTATCAGGCCTTCCAGCCCGATGATGATTATATTTCCTATCACTAGGATTATCAGACTTGCTATGCCCGAATTTGCCATTTTCGCCATGGTGGCGAAAGCTATATAGAGTCCGACGTGGTTCAGGGCAAAGGCGCCGACGCGGATGAAGGAAATGGTGTTGGACAATGCAGAAAGCACCGTTTCTAAAACTCCGAACCCTTCTTCGATGTAGTAGTCGGCAGGAGAATCGGGGTAGAGCAGTTTCGTTCCCGTCAACCTGCTGGCGAGCGGCTTTTTGAAAACCATCAGAACCATGGTCCCTGCTATGGAAGTAAGCAAGGCCGCTGAAAGACCGCTATTTCCCAGTGCAAAGACGTAAATTACGTAGAGCAGAAGGATGTAAAAGGCAAAACCGGCGATGCCGTTACGGCTGAACAAAGCTTCTTCTAAATTGTGCTCGATGTACGAATTCAAGAAACTGTATATAAAACCGAGGATTATCAGGATTATTCCCAGTCCCACGGCTCCTGCCAGCATTAGATTGATGTTGGCCATGGGCCTTACCAGCAGGGCCGGTATAATTTCTTCCGAACCGAAGATGCTCCCGTAGAGCACTCCGAATAACATGGAACTCAGCCCTAAGCTGGAGAGGATCCTTCCGTAGACGGCCATGGCTTTATTGAATGCCCTGAGCAGAATACCTCCTGCGAGTAGAACAAAGCCGTGGCCTACATCGCCAAACATGGCGCCAAAAAGCAAGAGGTAGCTCAAAGCAAAGAAAGCGGTCGGGTCTTTTTCGTTGTAGGCCGGCACCCCGTACATCTTCACCATTTCCTCGAAAGGCCTGACGATCGCGACGTTGCGCAGTTTTGTAGGGGGTGTGAGCCCCGGCGACTTCTTGTTCACGTCTTCCAGGAGTATTATTACATCTTCGCCGAAATTGGACTTAAGTTCCGACTTGAGCTCTTCAGCGCTGCTTTCCGGGACGAAGCCGAACATGAAGAAGAGTTTCATTCCTACGGCCGTGAAGGCTTTTACCTCTTCCACCTTCTTTTCCATTTCCAGCCTCGCGTAAGCCTTTTCGATTTCCTGGGCGTATCTCTTTTTGTAGTCTTCTATGGAGTTTTGCAGGGATTCTATAACTTTTTTATCTTCGGCGATGCTTTCTTCGAGTTCTTCTATGGCCGCTTTGGGGCTGGTGTTGAAGTTAGCGGGCAGAGGAAGTTCTGTGAAATTGAGCGAGGTGAATATCCTTTCTACTGTTTCTTCGAGGCTTTTTGGCGTTATAGAAGCCACCACCACGTTTTTGCCCTCGTCGGCTATTTTCAGGACCACGGCGGGGATGTTTTCGTAGTTCCTCTTAAGTTTCCAGTAATTTTCTTTGGAAAGCCTTATTAACTTGAAGCTCATCAGCTTCATGTTGACTATTTTTCCGATATTTACCCTGTACTTTTGCAGGTACCGAAGGTTGCTTATATAGATCTGTTTTTGTTCTATGGATCTGTTCCTTTCTTTTATGCTTTCGGATGTGGCGTGGACTTTAGAATACACGTCGAAAATCTGCTTCATAAAATCGTCGAATTCGTAGTTCTGCCCCAGATACTCGCTTTTTATTTGGGGTTTTAAGTGAAAAATCTCGATGAGACTTTTTATCGTCTCTTCCTCTCTCGAGAAGTCGCGCCTTGACGTATAGGGCTTCAGGTAAGGTATTTCTTCCAAGGCTTTTATATTTTCTTCGCTCGGAGGGAGCACGAAATCTTCTGAACTTATTCTGTTCAGGGAATTGATCAAGTGCATGCTGCCCTTTAAAATAACAAAGCGCAAAATTTTATTCATTTGCGCGGTATTCCCGATAATTCCTACAAGCTTCATCTTTTCTATAGCCATTTTTTCGCCTCCCAATCATGCACCCTTTATCAAAAACTTTCCGGCTTCTTCAGGTGAAAGGTTGTACCTAATGCATTCGGCAATGGAAAATATGTCCCGGACTTCGAAGTCCAGGAACCATGCATAGGCGACGGACTGTATTATGCTCATGGGGTACTGCCTAACGAGAGCACCGAGTTTGTAAAACAGGAACCGGTTGATCCTCCGCTCCATGTAAATATCGCTGGTCTGGTCCTTTTTAAAGAGGAATCCGTAGCCGTATTCGGCCGCCTTACTTTTAAGTTCTTCCAGATTTTTGGAATAGCAAAGCTCCCTGCGCCTGGCGAAATTTAAGCGATCTCCCATGTCGATGGTATAATTCAGCAGTTCCTCTGGAGTTAACATGTAAAATTTTTTGCCCCTGTAGATCCACTGGAGGTTGTATAAATCTGAAACCATCCCCTCCCATTTTTCTATGATGCTCCTGTCCCTCTTGTCGAGCTTTTCGGAACTCTTCTTTATTATGCTGAAATAGGATGCATCTAACGCCATTTCAAGCCGGAAAAGGTTTTCCCTTTTGCCCTCCAGCAGGGGCTTGACGTATTCGAAAAACTCCGATCCCTCCAGAGCGTGGATAAAATCTCTTAAATTAGTAGCTTTCTGGAGTTTACTGAGTGACGCCTTGCTGTATTTGCCGATAAAAAAATACAAGTCCTCTTCGATACTGTTGGATGACCCATTGTAAATATCCCTTGCCAAATTTTTCAAGTCTGAAATTTCGTATTTAAAGAACAGCACCCTTAAAAAATCTCTGTACTGGCCGGAAAAAAAATAAAGGAGCTTATCGAGATTTTTTACCATGTTCCGTTTCAGAGCTCTCTCGAGGGCAGTCCTATTCATCGTTTCCGGGTTGATATCGCTCAGGTATTTGCCGTAAGAGGTCTTTTCCTTGAGGTAGATGGCCAGTTCCGGGATGGACCTCTGGCGCAGCATTTCGGCATATTGTTCGGCACTGAGAAAATCGCGCTCTAATGCTTTAATTTTCGTATTTACCGCTGCAAAACGCGCAACCCTGTCCATAATTAAAACCTCTTTAGATAAAATATCTCGTTAAAAAATTTGTTTATGATATCGTCCTTTATTTTAAGGTACTTCGCTTCCATAATTTCTATGAGCTCATTTGATTTTTTGCGCAATTCTTCCACTTTGCTCTCGCCTTCGCTCAGTGCTTTTGAAAAAATTTCTTTTACTTTTTCCTCGGTTTTCCGGTTGTAATTTTCTACCATGTCATGGATTTCCCGCCGATATTGGGCTTCCAGTTCGGATAGATTTTTCTCCCTCGCTTCTTTTATTTCTGCTGCTTTGTCGTCTATCTCGATAAAGCGCGCAATAGCCAGTTCTACTGCCCTGTCCTCCAATTTTCATCACCTTCTTTGCTGTTTGCAAATTCTTTTATAAACCTTACTCCTCTTATATAACAAAAGCAAATCTTAAGGAATAAAAATTTTTACTGCTTTTTGTTGCTATTAATAGATTAAAGCGGCGGAAGGGGTCCATTCTTAAAATCTCTTGTTTTTTTTCAAAAAAAATCCTTAAATCAGTTCTAAAAGTATTGCGGTCTGTACCAAAATTTGATATAAAATATATTATAAGGATTTCAATATTTTATTCTTCCGTTGACAAATTTAATAAGGCTGGAAGATGCGAATCGTGCTGGGGGAGCTTCGGCTGAGAGGAAGCCAATTTCAGGCTTCGACCCCAAGAACCTGACCGGGGTAATGCCCGCGTAGGGAAGCACGTGAACCTTTGGTTTACATGCCCACCTATGCGGTGGGCTTTAATTTTTATGAAAGGGGAAGGATTTATGAGGAGAAATTCGCTGTCAACGCTGATCGAAGGGGCCCTTATGGTGGGCATAGCTACTATTTTGAGCTTCATAAAGTTATTTGAAGCGCCGTACGGCGGTTCGGTCACTTTAGGAAGTATGGTCCCCATCCTGCTTTACTCTTTGAGAAACGGTGCAGCGAAGGGTATAACGGCAGGTGTGGCGTACGGCTTTTTGCAGCTCGTAATAGAGCCATACGTCGTGCATCCGGTACAGCTGATTTTAGAGTACCCGATGGCTTTCGGTTTGCTGGGCCTGGCCGGATTGTTTGGCAAAAATTATTGGGCCGGCGTAACCATCGGGATATTGGGGAGGTTCATATCCCACTTTCTTGCAGGGGTCATTTTCTTTGGCTCATACGCTCCAGAGGGGATGAATGCGGTAGTTTACTCCCTCGTGTACAACGGGGCCTATCTGCTGCCGGAATTGGCCATAAGCCTGCTGGCGGTAAGGTTTGTGTTTTATAGGTTTCTCAACAAGAACGAAGATACCAAGTACCTTTCCTGAGCGGTTTTAACCGCTTTTTTTTTTTTACGAAATTTCTAAAGGCAAAAGAAGGAATTAACAGATTATGGTCGAATGTATATATTGGAATGAGGCGGGGGGATCTTATGGACGAAAAGCTTCTTAGAGAAGAAGTAATAAGGCATTACGAAGGAATTATACAGAAGATAAAAGATGTAGTTTCCGCAAAAATTATAACAACACCCGACGGCAAAATTTCAGAAATTCACGTGCTTGCCAATTCCAACAGAAATCCGAAACAGATAGTGAGAGATATAGAGTCAGCTCTCATTGCCACATTTGGCTCAGAAATAGACCACAAAAAGATCAGCGTGGCCCAGCTAGAGAAAGAAGATAATTGTACTGCGGAAACCCGTTTGAGAATAGATGGCCTCACGGTGAAAAAGGGCAAGTACAGCTACGAAGTTGCCGTATCTCTGCGTGATGCGGAAGATAAAGTGTACGAAGGGCGGGCATCCGGATCAGGTACATATAAGCACTATTTAAAATTGATTGCCCAGGCGACCATCAATGCGATACAGCAGTATGCGGGCAAGGATTTTCTAATTGCCTTGGAGGACATAAGTACATTCAGGATAGGCGAAAGAGAAGCAATAGCTGTGCTAGTCTCAATCCTGACCAACGGAGGTGAAGAGTCCTTTTTGGGTTCTTCCATCTTCAGAGAGGACAAAGGAGAGAGTGTGGTTGTGGCGGTGCTCAACGCCGTAAACCGGCGTTTAAGTTTTTTGATAAAAGAAAAAAAGGAATAGCTTTTTAAAGGGCCGACGAAGCGGAGCGGTTTAAATATTTGCCTGCTCTACTAGCGGTGGGGCAGAGCACCGTAGACAGGGAGGAGGCTGCTTACAATGAAAATCAATGCTACTCTTTTAAAGATCTTGCTGGCATTGATGGCTCTTGTCCTTGCCGGCGGTGCTAATTTCAGATTCGGCGGTTGATACCTTTTCCTTACGTCGGCCCTTTTTCTAATTATTAAATTATATTTACATTTTAGGGTGAATAAAAAAATGTGGCACAGTAAATTGGGAAAATTATACGTAATTTTTGTCTTATTGGCAGCAGGGTTTTTTCTAATAGATTCCTGTAATTCCATTTTGAGATCTGATATAAAGACCGTTAGTGTTTTTATTTTATTTGCCCTAATGGCGGAACTTTTTCCAGTGAAACTCATGAACGACGCGGAGGTCACGGTCGGTTTTGCGGTATATCTGGGGTCAATTATTATATTAGGATACAAAACAAGTGTATTGGTAGCCCTGATTTCCTCCTTATTATCTCAGTTGGAACACAAGTTGTATAAAGATGCTCTAATTAAAAAGACTTTAAATGTGGCACTGTACACTATAATGGTAGGAGGTTCCGGCTATATTTACGAAAAATTAGGTGGGACTCCGGGCGTAATTAATTTAGAAAATTTGTGGCCTTTAATTGCTTTGATTTTTTCTTACTTTATATTAAATGTAGGCATAATGACGCTCGGTTTGTCGATATTTCTAAAAAAATCCCCCAAATACATTTTTTTGACCACCTTCAAAGGGGCCCTACCCAATTACATCGCCCTTGCGCCGTTGGGCATTCTGCTGGCCGTCATATATGTCAATGCCGGGGCGATAGGTCTTATTTTGTTCCTGATCCCGCTGTTTATCGCTCGCCATTCCTTTAAGCTGTATATGGACATGAAAAAGGTGTACCTGGAAACGATTCAGGCTCTTGCCAGCGCCATTGAAACTAAGGACCCTTCCACGAAAGGTCATTCCGAGCGGGTTGCACGGTTGGCGGTTGCTATGGCGGAAGAAATGAGGCTGGATCCAGATTTGATAAACGCACTGCACTATGCGGCCTTGCTTCACGACATCGGAAAGATAGGCATACCTGAGCCCATATTGAACAAGCCCAGCAAGCTCTCGGAAGAAGAGTATGACAAGATAAAGACCCATTCCGAGCTGGGGGCCAACATAGTAGAAAAAGTGGATTTTCTCTATCTGGCCTCTCTTTTTATAAGGTACCATCATGAGAGGCTGGACGGCAGCGGCTATCCGGAAGGCCTGAAGGGGAAAGAAATTCCTCTAGGGGCGCAAATAATAGCGGTGGCCGATGTTTTCGACGCCCTTACTACGGACAGGCCTTATAGGAATACATTGACTGTCGAGGAAGCGTTGAAGGAGATCGAACGGGACTCCGGCACCAAATTAAAGGCTGAGGTAGTGGAGGCCTTAAGAAAAGTTGTAAAAGGGGAGAAATTGGGGCGGTATGTTGCTCGTTGATTTCATGATTCTCTCGATGACCATAGGTCTTTTAAGAGGAGGAAGTTTACAGAGACTTGCCGAAATCCCCATAAAGAGACCGGAACTCATATTTTTATCCTTCATAATCCGATATTTGCCCGTGATACTAGGAGGTTCTTTAAAAGGGTACATAGTTCAACACATGTCAATCCTGTCCTTTATTTCCTACGGCCTTTTGCTGTATAGCCTCCTTTCCAATTGGCATTTAAAGCCCCTGAGGATCGCAACTCTGGGGGTTTTGCTGAATTTCCTCGCGATAATCGCCAACGGCGGCAAGATGCCTGTATCTCTCTGGGCCGTCGATGTGGCGGGACTGGGCGACTTTAAACAGGAGCTCTTCAGCCCTCTCTACCCTTACCACGCTGCCATGACGTCGGAGACCAAATTCAAGCTCTTTGGAGATATTTTACCCCTGCCAAAACCTTATCCCAATCCCAAAGTGTTCAGCCTGGGGGACGTCCTGATGGGCCTAGGCGTTTTTACCCTGATCCAGGAAGCTATGTTGAAAAAGACATCGGCGAATGATAAAATAGGTAGAAGAAATTGAAGAGGAACCTGTAAAAGAGGTTCCTTTAAAATTTTTGAGGTGATAAGATGTTCGGGATACTGAAGAAAATATTAGGAGACCCGAATGAGAGAGAAATAAAAAAGCTCATGCCCATAGTGGAAAAGGTCAGCGACTGGGAACCCAGGATGAAAGTGCTTTCTGACAGCCAGCTTAGGGAAAAGACCAATGAATTTAAAAATAGATTGAGGGCCGGAGAAACCCTGGACGACTTGCTGCCCGAGGCCTATGCGGTGGTCCGGGAAGCGGCGAGGAGAACTTTGGGGATGAGGCCCTTTGACGTCCAGGTCATGGGAGCCATAGTGCTGCACCAGGGAAGAATTGCCGAAATGAAAACTGGCGAAGGCAAGACTTTGGTCGCCACCATGCCGGCCTATCTTAATGCCCTGACCGGAAAAGGAGTTCACGTGGTCACCGTCAACGACTATCTGGCCAGGCGCGACAGTGAGTGGATGGGCGAAATCTATAAATTTTTAGGGCTTGAGGTAGGGCTGATTGTACACGGCCTGGATTTTCAGGAGAGGAAAAAGGCTTACAGCGCGGACATAACTTACGGCACCAACAACGAATTCGGCTTTGATTACCTAAGGGACAACATGGTGATTTACAAAGAGCACATCGTCCAGAGAGAACTCAACTATGCCATAATCGACGAGGTGGACAGCATCCTAATAGACGAAGCCCGAACCCCCCTCATAATCTCAGGGCAGGCCGAAGAGTCCACCGATATCTATTACCGGTTTGCCCGCTTCGTGCCCAGGCTAAAAGCGGGGGAAGACTACATCGTTGACGAAAAGGCCCACAGCGTAATCCCCACCGAAAAGGGAATCAAAAAAGCCGAAGATTTTCTGGGAGTAGATAACCTGTACGATGAAGAAAATATGGAACTCTTGCACCACTTCCACCAGGCCCTGAAGGCCCATGCCCTCATGAAGAGGGACAGGGATTACGTGGTAAAAGACGGCCAGGTCATAATAGTGGACGAATTCACGGGAAGGCTGATGTACGGGCGCAGGTACAGCGAAGGGCTTCACCAGGCGATAGAAGCTAAGGAAGGGGTAAAGGTCGAGCGGGAGAGCAAGACCCTCGCCACCATAACCTTCCAGAATTATTTCAGGATGTATAAAAAACTCGCCGGAATGACGGGCACCGCCGCGACCGAAGAGGAAGAATTCAGGAAGATTTACGGCATGGACGTGGTGGTGATCCCCACCAACAAGCCGATGATACGGGTGGACTATCCGGACGTGGTCTACAAGACCGAAAAGGCCAAGTTCGAAGCGGTGGTCCGCGAAATCGAGGATTGCTACCGGCGGGGCCAGCCGGTGCTGGTAGGCACTATCTCCATTGAAAAATCCGAAATGTTGAGCGAAATGCTGAAGCGAAGGGGTATCCCCCACCAGGTGTTGAACGCCAAGTACCACGAGAAGGAAGCCGAAATAATAGCCAAGGCCGGACAAAAGGGAGCCGTGACCATTGCTACAAATATGGCCGGGCGCGGCACCGACATCGTCTTAGGCGAAGGGGTGGCCGAATTGGGCGGGCTTCACGTCATCGGCACCGAGCGCCACGAAGCCCGGCGGATCGACAACCAGTTGAGGGGCCGGTCCGGGCGCCAGGGGGACCCGGGTTCTTCCCGGTTTTACGTATCCCTTGAAGACGACCTGATGAGGCTTTTCGGCTCCGACAGCATCCGGGGGATCATGGACCGCTTAGGAGTCAAGGATGACGAGCCCATAGAGCACCCCCTGGTGACGAAAGCCATAGAGAACGCCCAGAAGAAGGTGGAGGCCCGAAACTTCGAAATAAGAAAGCACGTCCTCGAATTCGACGATGTCATGAATACCCAGAGGGAAGTTATTTATTCCCAGAGGAGGAAGGTCCTGGAGCAGGAAAACCTGAAAGACAGCATAAAGCAGATGATAGAGGACGTGGTCGACCGCCTGTTGGATATATATGCGAGCAAAGATATACACCCCGAGGATTGGGACTTGAAAGGGCTCAGCGATTACTTCGCGGATATATTTAGAATTCAGGGCGTTTTAGGTGATAAGGTAAAGGAGGACCCGACCAGGGAGGAAATCCGGGAGATTCTGATCCAGCGGGCTTTCGAAGCGTACGAGCAAAAGGAATCGGAAATCGGCGAAGAGACCATGCGCGAACTGGAAAGGGTCATAATGCTCAAAGTCGTCGACCAGAAGTGGATGGACCACATCGACGCCATGGACCAACTACGCGAGGGTATCGGGCTCAGAGCTTACGGCCAGAGGGACCCCTTGGTGGAATACAAGATAGAAGGCTACGAGATGTTCCAGAACATGATAAAAAGCATCCAGGAAGACACCCTGCGGTATCTATTCCGGGTGCAGCTCAAAACTGCCCCCCAGAGGAGAGAAATGGCCAGGAACCTCTCCTATTCCCACGGCGGCGAAGAAAAGCTGCAGCCGGTAAAGAAGGGCAAAAAAATCGGGAGAAACGATCCCTGCCCTTGCGGCAGCGGTAAAAAATACAAGAAGTGCTGCGGCAGAGCCGTTTGACTTTAGAAACCAGAGAATGGGGGAGATTTAGATGCTGGAAGAACTAAAAAGCGAATTGGAGGCTTTAGAGCCCCAGATTAAAGAGATGAGGGATGCTCTTTGAAATAGAAAGGCTCAAAGGTGAAATAAAAAAGCTTGAAGAGAAAACCCTCGATTCCAATTTCTGGGATGATCCTCAGGAAGCTCAAGAGGTTCTTCAGAAGCTGAACCAGTTGAAGGAGACGGTGGAGGAATTCGGGACGCTCCAAAAAAATTGGGAAGACCTGATGGCCTTGATAGAACTGGGGCTTGAGACGGACGACCAGGAAACTTTAAATGAGATAGTCCGTGAAGCCGAAGAATTCAAAAAGGAGTTTGAAAAAAAGAGAATCCGAACTCTGCTCAGGGGCAAGTACGATAGAAATAACGCCATCATATCCCTCCACGCCGGAGCGGGAGGAACGGAAGCTCAGGACTGGGTTCAGATGCTTTTCAGGATGTACACCAGGTGGGCTGAGGACAAGGGGTACCGCGTCAAGGTCATGGATATGCTTCCGGGAGAAGAGGCGGGCATAAAGAGCGTTACCGCTCTGGTGGAAGGGCCTTATGCTTACGGCTATCTCAAGGCCGAACAGGGCGTGCACAGGCTGGTCAGGATTTCGCCCTTCGATGCGGCGGGAAGGCGCCACACGTCTTTTGCATCGGTGGATGTCATCCCGGAGATCGACGACGATATCGAAATTGAGATAAAGCCTGAAGATTTGAAAATAGAGACCTTCAGGGCAGGCGGAGCGGGCGGCCAGTACGTGAACAAGACCGAATCGGCGGTGAGGATCACCCACATTCCCACCGGCATAGTGGTGAGCTGCCAGAACGAACGCTCCCAACAGAGCAACAAAAACGCTGCCCTGAAAATTCTTAAGGCAAAACTTTTTAACCTGTACATGGAGGAACAGCAGAAGAAGATAAACGAACTTCGCGGCGAACAAAAGGAAATAGCATGGGGAAACCAGATCAGGTCTTACGTGTTTCAGCCCTACCGTTTGGTCAAAGACCACAGG
>QGUT01000294.1 GCA_003242255.1 Bacillota bacterium | reverse complement strand
ATTCATCTCATGATGAATTGGCTAAAGCCATCCAAGCATACATCCGTTGGCGCAACAAAAACAAACATCACGAAGCCATCTTAAAAGAACAAAACAAGATCAAGGTTGCCTGAAGGGGCACTAGTTAAAATCTGTTTCAAAAGCGGTTTGTATTTCTGATACTGAAAGAAATCCAAAAACCGAAAAAAGATTGCCCTCACTTTACACTGTACTGGCATCAAAAAGGGGGGTATCTCGAAACTATCGCTTCAACTACAATCGATGCTTTCTAAATGACCCCCAGATCCGAAAACAATAGATCACCAATGTCACCTAATCCCTTTTCGAGTTATTGGAACCTTTCGCCACTTCTTATAAAACTGGGAACTTTAAGCAAAGGTAAAGCTGTGATTCATTGTGAAGAGCCTAATTATCAAGATAAGCTACTTCAAGCAAAATCTCTGACATTCGGGGATTCAGGATTTCTCTGGTTAAATATCGGTTTCCGGGAAGTTGAAAAACCTCGAGTACTTGGAGAAGTTATACCCATAAGGTTACTTCTCGGCATAGACACGGATATTTATGCCCCCCTTGTAACAATAACTGAACAAACACTAAAAAACCGCTGAAACCAACGCCCCCATTCTCAAAAACTTTTTGGAGCGTCTAGGAAAGGAACTGCCTCTCAAACAGACGGATAGAGATAATGCCTTGGTATGTGAAGGAATATCTGGGCAAGCTGTGATACGATCTAACGGCAATCTATTTTTCTACGACGGACAGAATCCTCTTTTCACGGACTTTAAAACAATTCATTGGAAAACTTTCCAAGAGTAGGGTGATCCCGGAATACTTCCGTTTGAGACAGTACCTATGTAGTTTCTGTTCTTTCCCCAAGGAATGGTTTTATGAATCCATTAAAAATCTGGACTGAATATGAATCCATATGGATTTACCGTTTTACGGATTACAATCTCAAAGGCCTTAACGATACGGATACACGAAAAAAATGGCTCATCGAAGTTGTGCAAGGGCTTTTAGATATTTTACATCCCTTTGCTTCACCTAATAAAGTGGAAGTAGGAACACTCAGTATCGGAGAGGAAGCATTTGTTATCAACTGCAAAGAAAAAGGTTTTCAAAAACAGCTCAAAAGTTACTTGAGTGAAAATGATGACGTCACAGATATTCATTTCTATTTATCTCTACATTGTTATGAAGTCTTTTCGGATCATTCCTTGAAGAAAATTACACTTGAAAATGGAGGAACACTTTCTCTGTTTGTAGAGCTGGATATAGACAAAAAGCTAATTCATGATGCGCAAAATGATCCTATCTGGTTGTCCTTTGACATGGATTTTGATATATATGCTCCTCTATTAATGAGCACACCTCAAAGCAGGGAAATGGCTCGAATTAACGCCCCTCTTTTAAAGAATTTCTTAACCACTATGCAGCATCGCTTTTCACTTGAACAGACCTATGTAACCGGGCCGCCGTATTTACTGGATTACTTGGAGAAAATTTAGCTGCTCTATAATGCAACTGGAAATGACGATTCCATAAAGCTGGTGCTCAGCATCGATATGCTTCTCTCTTAGGCGTAACCAAGGGTTCAAAAAATAAGAAACACCTGTATTTCATTCCTCAATTGTTGAGGTTGGAACC
>QGUT01000293.1 GCA_003242255.1 Bacillota bacterium | reverse complement strand
CCTTCCGATCGAACGAGGTGGAAACGTATTGGGAGGGCTTATTCTGTTGTCGCCGATGGCTTACATTCAGGAATCCATATGGGAGATCAGAAAAGTCATAGCTGTTGTGACCGTTGGCTCTTTATTGTTGTCCACTTTTTTGAGTCTCGTATTTTCGCGGAGCATAACGAGGCCCCTCGTGAAAATGAAGAAAGTAGCGGAAAACATGGCGAAAGGCAATTTTGAAGATAAAGTAGAGATTGATGATGACGACGAGCTCGGAACTTTAGCGGAAACCCTGAACATCCTTTCCGATGCTTTGAAGAAAAATATAACGGCCCTTTCGCAGGAAAAGGACCAGTTGCGAAACGTGTTGCTCAGCATGACGGACGGCGTCATAACTTTTGACCAGTCGGGACAGATTCTCATGGCGAACCCCCAGGCGGAAGAATTATTCCGAAATGAGACGGAAGAAGAAAGTTGGGAGGAAAGAGCTAAGAACCTTCTTGGAGAACTCGTTCAAAAAGTCAGAGAAACTAAGGATCGGGCAGTGGAAGAGATTAAATTCGGAGGGAAATTTTTGAGCGTCCGATTGGCGCCGCTTTATAATGATAAATCAGAGATATGGGGGGTAGTGGCGGTTCTGCAGGACGTTACAAAAGAGAAAAAACTCGAGGCTTTAAGAAGGGAATTCGTGGCTAACGTTTCCCACGAACTCAGGACCCCTCTGACGTATCTTCAGGGGTATACCGAAGCTTTGATCGACGACATGATTGAGGATCCGGGCGAACAGAAAAAATACCTTAACATAATTTTGGAGGAAACCTTGAGGCTTCGCCGATTGGTCAATGAACTCTTGGACCTCTCCCAGATGGAGGCGGGGCATTTAAACCTTAAAAAAGATAGTTTTTCTTTAGACAAGTTGATCGATAGGGTGATAAAAAAGATTGACCCTGTCGTTGAAAAGAAGGGAGTCGCTATAGTGGCCGATGTGAAAGATATGCCGTTGGTTGTGGCCGATGAAGACCGAATAGAACAGGTTTTGATAAATTTGATAGATAACGCCTTGAGGTATACGAAAAGGGGCGAAAAGATAACCATTGCAGCTCATGCGGAGCCCGAAAGCGTTATCGTATGCGTAAAAGACGAAGGGCCGGGTATACCGGAAGAAGAGCTGCCTTTCATATGGGAAAGATTTCATAAAGTGGACAAGGCGAGAACCAGGGATAGCAGCGGCACAGGACTTGGACTTTCTATAGTGAAAGGGATCGTGGAGGCTCACGGGGGGAAAGTCTGGGCCAAAAATCAAGAAGGGAGAGGAGCCGTTTTTTGTTTTACAATACCCATTGCCAGATAAAAAAACCCCTTTCCGGTTTACCGGAAAGGGGTTTTTTTTATAATTCCGAAAGGACTTGGTCCAGCGGATGGTAGGGCAATTTATGAGCTTCGGCCACGGCTTTATAGGTGATTTTTCCGTTAAGTACGTTTACGCCGCGCGCTAAAGCTTTGTTTTCCATTACGGCTTTTTTCCAGCCTTTGTTCGCCAGTTCCAGGACGTAGGAAAGGGTTGCATTGGTGAGGGCAAAAGTTGAAGTTCTCGGCACCGCCCCCGGCATGTTGGATACGGCGTAGTGGATTACTCCGTGTTTTACAAAAACCGGATCGGAGTGAGTCGTAGGA
>QGUT01000292.1 GCA_003242255.1 Bacillota bacterium | reverse complement strand
TCTTGGCCCACTTCACCCCTCCCCTTCCGGGGGCTTTCCCTATTTTTGGGGCGGGATTCAGGCTCCCCCTCCCCACCGCATCCTGCACCGGAACCCCCAGGGCCTTCACGAGGTACCGGACCGCCCGGTCCAGGGAGAGTGTGGAGCCCGCTATGGTGCCATCCGCCAGGCGGGCCCTGCCGTCTTTCACAAAAACCCGCTGGCCTCCTAGAGTATATTCGCCGTCGGAAAGCCCCGCCGCCATCATGGCGTCGGACACGAGGATCACCCTTTCCTTCCCCTTGGCCTGGAGCACCAGTTTTACGGCAGCGGGGTGCAGGTGCACGCCGTCGCAGATGAGCTCGCAGGACACCCTTTCGTCGGTCAGGACTGCGCCGGCCGCTCCCGGTTCCCGGTGCTCGAAGCCCCTCATGCCGTTGAAGGTATGGGTGGAGAGCCTTATCCCCAGGTCGATGCCGCGCTTTGCCTCTTCGTAGGTGGCGTCGGTGTGCCCAAGAGCTGCCACAATCCCCTTCTCCTTGAGAAAGGCGACCGCTTTATCCGACCCCTCCACTTCGGAGGCGAGGGAGACCACCTTTACGGTATTTCCCGATGCCGTGATCAGCTCTTCGAGTTCCTTGAGCTCCGGCTTTTTTATGTGTTCTCCGGGCTGGGCCCCCTTCTTTTTCAGGGAAAAGTAAGGGCCTTCTACGTAGATGCCGAGAAGTTCTGCCTTCCCTTCTTCGGGCCTTTGCCCCTTCAGGTACTCCCGGGCGGCCACCACCGCCTCTTTCATCTCTTCAAAGGGGGCGGTCATGACGGTGGCCAGAAATCCAGTGACGCCGTTTTTAAGATGAAACCTGGCTATGGTATCGATGGCGTCGAAAGTCGCATCCATAAAATCCCTGCCCTTTCCCCCGTGGTTGTGGATGTCTATAAAGCCGGGAGAAAGGAAGCAGCCCTCCGCATCCACCACCCGGTCGAAGCTGCCTTCGGGAAGCTGGCCCTGCTTTACTTCGGCGATCCTGCCGCTATCGATCAGTACCCAGCCGTCCTCCAGGACCTCGTAAGGAGTCACCACCCGGGCGTTTTTGATGAGAACTTTCATGCCCTCACTTCCCCCTTTTTCTCCAGGTAAATTTGGGCCGCTTCCTCGTCCATCACGATCGTGACATCCGGGTGCAGCAGCAAAAAGGAGGCCGGCACTTTGGTTGAAACGGCGTTATCGCCCAGGAGTTCAGCCATTATCCCTGCCTTTTCCTTCCCGCTGGCGAGGAGCACGATCTTCTTCGCCTTCATTATGGTCCCGAGCCCCACGGTTATGGCTTTCCTGGGGACTTCGTCCTCGCTGTTAAAGAAGCGGGCGTTGGCCTTGATGGTATCGGGGGCGAGGGTCGTCACGTGGGTGTGGGCCAGGAGTTCCTCTCCAGGCTCGTTAAAGCCAATGTGGCCGTTGACGCCTATCCCCAGCAGTTGCAGGTCTATACCCCCGGCTTTTTCTATAGCTTCGTCGTAGCGGCGGCATTCTTCCTCTATGTCCTCTGCAACGCCGTTTGGAATGTGAATGTTTTCCGGCTTTACGTTGACGTGGTTGAAGAAATTGGAGTACATGTAGTAATGATAGCTACGTTCGTCATCGGGAGAAAGGCCCAGGTATTCGTCGAGGTTGAAGGTTATTAC
>QGUT01000291.1 GCA_003242255.1 Bacillota bacterium | reverse complement strand
GGTCAGCGTAATAAAAGGGGTTTGCAGGAACATAGACCTGGAAAATTCTCTGGCTCTCATCAAAAATGCCGTTTTAAGCTACGATAAGAATAAACCGGCGTCGAATGTCCGCCGGAAAGAGGATATAAATGCGAGCATAGAAAAGATCTTCAAAGACCTGGGGATCATAGGCGTGTCCGGCAGCAACGAATTGACCAAAGTGATATGCGAAGTGTACCAAATAAAACGGCAGGACCCTTACGCCGAATACCAGCTGCAGGACATCTACGAGAGGGTTTTGGAAAAAGAAGATTCCGGGGAAAAATTGAATTTGAAGTCTTTCGAACAAAGGATAAGAAGGGCCATACAGAAAGCTTTCCAGACCATAGCCGAACTCGGAATGGTAGATTGCGACAACGATCTTTTTGTCGAATATGCCACATTGCTCTTTGATTTTAATCAGATAAGGCAGCAGATGAGGCATATTAAAAACCCGGAAGAAAGCCCAGGGAAGATTAACATTAAAAAGTTCGTAGAGGGCATTATAGCAAAGTTAAGATATTCATAAAAAATTCGTTTGACGTTTTGTGTAGAATAATGTCTGCTCGTGTAGGCCGCCTGTACAATATACTCAGTAAATTTAAAAAATGGTGGAGGTTTTAAAGCCTATGAATATTGACATGGTTCAAACGGCGGCCTTGGCAGTCATAGCCCTCTACGTGGGTGAACTTATTAAAAGGAGGTCTAATTTCCTCGAGAAATACTGCATACCTTCGCCGGTGGTGGGAGGGCTGTCCTTCGCAATCTTGTTTTTGATCCTCAAGCAGTTGGGGTTTGAATTCACGCTGGACACCACCCTCCAAAACCTTTTCATGAACATGTTCTTTACGACCGTAGGCTTTACGGCAAGCCTCAAACTCCTCAATAAGAGCGGCTTACCGGTCCTGGTGTTCTTAGGAGTTTCGATACTGCTGATTTTCCTGCAAAACGGGCTCGGCGTAGTTCTGGCGGGAATGTTTAAGCTGAACCCCCTCATGGGCCTTGCCACCGGCTCCATACCCCTGGTGGGGGGGATCGGCACATCGGGAGCCTTCGGACCGCTGTTGGAAAAGGCGGGGGCAGAAGGCGCCACCACCGTCGCCGTAGCTTCGGCCACCTTCGGAATGATCGTGGGAAACATTATAGGGAACCCCTTAGCTAAAAAATTGATCGAAAGCCACGGCCTGGCCGGGACCTACCGGGGAGACGAATCCATCAACCTCCAGATCTTTTCGGAGAGCGCCGTGGCCGAAGAATTAGACCAGGTCAGCGGCGAAAGGATGTACAGCGCCTTCGCTTTGGTCTTCCTCGCCATGGGGCTGGGCACCATAATCTCGTCGATGTTTCAAAAAATGGGACTCACTTTCCCCTCATACATAGGAGCCATGTTTGCTGCGGCCATAATAAGGAACCTGGGGGATTTTTCCGGTAAATTCAAAGTGCCGGAAGATGAAATAAAAGTGACCGGAGACATAACGCTTTCGATTTTCCTCGCCATAGCCATGATGAGCCTGAAGCTCTGGCAGCTTAAGGGACTGGCCCTGCCGCTCATCGTGATTTTGGCTTTCCAGACCCTTCTGATGATTCTGGTGGCCTATTTCATCACCTTCAACGCCATGGGGCGCGATTACGAGGCGGCGGT
>QGUT01000290.1 GCA_003242255.1 Bacillota bacterium | reverse complement strand
GTCGGTATCTCAAAAAGAAAGCAAGAGGTTTCCAGCACCGTTCCCACCAGAACGAGCTGTAAGGGGTTCAGGTGCAGCATATCAATTCGGTATATTTGACTTACTGTAAAAGCTAATGAGAAAAAAAAGGCGGTGGCACCTGAATAGATTAAATAAATTAAAGGTTGCGGTATGCTTTTGTTCACTAAACCGGCCTCCTCTTAAACCTGACTTATTCAATTATACCATTTTTTGCTCAATTTCGGTCTTTTCCCAACAGTTGCCAGCCGTGAGATACCCGGTGCGGATCGAAAAACCATTGAAAAAGGGCGAATAAATGATTTATTCGCCCTTTCTTTCTCATGCTTCTTACTTTTTGATTTCCGAAATTAAATATTGTCCGCCCTTTTCTATAAAGCTTATTTCAACCCCTTCCGCCGGGCCAGAGATTATCCTTATTGGGCCCCGGCGCTCCCCCGAGGGATCGCTAAAGTCTATCTGCCACCGCTGGCCGAGAGGGTTCTGCACTAATTTCAGCTCTTTTGCCCTGTCTATGAGAGCTTTATCGGTCACCCACTTTTCCGCCTCGCTTTCATCGCCGGTGCTGACGGCGTATATGAAATTTACCAGGGTGTTATACGCCGAAGGAACAACATCGAATTTCGTAAGAACGTAGCCGTCACCCGAAGCAGCCCCTTCGGAAGTCCCTTTAGTCCCGGACTCGCGAACCCATCTGGCCACAAAACGCCTGTGAGGCCCGGGGTTGCTCTCCATGAAAATATCTTCCTTCCCATCCTTAAATCCCCAGAGGTCTCCTTCCATTGTAAGCTCCGAAAGGCCCTGCCCTGTGAAAGAAACCCTTGCTCGCACGTTAGGCCAGCGGGCAGAGGGGTGGGATGATGACCATATTACCTTCCATTCACCATCCTCCAGGCGAAACAGCCTGTACGCGGGAATGGGACTTCCGCTGCCGCCGGTAGCGGAATCGTATATTACCCCCATTTCCACCGCATTGTTCGGGCCGGTGGAAAGGCGGGCGTCCATGGCGGTAAAAGTCGGGGAAAATCCGTGCTCATCATCGTCGGCAGAATAGAACACCTGGGAATGAAGCCCATCCTTGTCCCACCAGAATATGGCATGGCCGTCTACATAGCCCCCGAGCACTTGAGAATCCGAAGTAAAATCAACCAGTAAAGTCAGCGGAAGGTCTCCTTCGGTATTTTCGGCCAGCAGATGGTTTATGCTGATACCCTGGTCCCTGCCCCATTTATCGATGTCCTGTATTTTCTGCCACCTTTCCTCGGGCTTTAGAGATGAAAGGTACCCGATAATCTTTTCGTATCCCCTGACGCCTTTCAGGCGCCGCAGGGCTTTACCGGCCGGCATTAAAGCCAGAGTCTTTTCGATGGAGTCTTCCTCAAAAAGGCTCTCCGTGATTTCCAGTGACTTGCGGTAACAATCCTCCGCTTCATCGTATTGCCTGAGGCCTTCGTAGCTTTTGCCCATGTCAATCAAAGCCTCGGCTTTGATTTTTTTCAAATATGCGGGCTCTTCTTGCCCGCTGCCGGAAGGCCCTGGCTCTTTCGCCTTCAAAACGTCATTCAAAATCTTTATGGCTTTTTGGTACTGGCCCAGGTCGTTATAAGCCCTTGCTTTGATAATCTTGAACCTGTAATCCTGCGGGTAATCCCCTTTGAGTGAA
>QGUT01000105.1 GCA_003242255.1 Bacillota bacterium | reverse complement strand
CTTCATGGAACAGGAAAAGGCGGGGGCTTACCAGGCCCAACTGGCTCTGGATATAGCGGCGGAAACCCTGCCCTATTTAAGACAGGGCTTAAGCGAGTTTTCGGCCTACAAAACAGCGAAGATAATATACCAGAAAGCAAACTACGACGCCGTCTCCATCACCGACGACAAGAAGATACTGGCCCACGTCGGTGTCGGGGAAGACCATCACAGGACAGGGATTGCCGTCCAGACCGAGGCCACGAGGAAGGTGCTCTCGAGCGGAGAATTCTACGTGGCTTCCAGCAGGGAGGATATCGAGTGCGACCATGAAAAATGTCCCCTCAAGGCGGCGGTGATAGTGCCGCTGATGGAAAGGGACCGGATGGTGGGGTGCCTCAAGCTTTACAGGACGAGGGAAAACAGCATAAGCAGCGTGGACATAAGATTGGCCCAGGGACTTGCCCAACTCTTTTCCACGCAGCTTGAGCTTTCAAGGATGGAGCGCCAGGCCCAGCTCCTGGCGAGGGCCGAACTCAGGGCCCTGCAGTCCCAGATAAATCCCCACTTCCTTTTTAACGCCTTGAACACCATCATTTCCATCTGCCGCAGGGACCCGGAGAAGGCGAGGGCCCTGCTCATACACCTGGGCGAATTTTTTAGAAAAAATTTGAGCACCGGGAAGGAGACGGTCCCTCTCGAGCAGGAGATAGAGCACGTGAAGGCTTATCTTGCCATCGAGCAGGCAAGATTTGGGGACAGGCTCCGGGTGGTTTACGACCTGGAGCCCATGAGCGGTGTCATGGTGCCGCCTCTCATACTCCAGCCCCTGGTGGAAAACGCCGTAAAGCACGGGATTTTCCCCAAAAGGGAAGGTGGTACCGTGATAATCCGGGCCAAAAAGGTGGAGGACGGCGTGGAACTTACGGTCTCTGACGATGGCATGGGCTTCGATGAGGCCAGGATAAGAGAATTCCTGAACGAAGAAGAGCCTGCGGACAGGATAGGACTTTTCAACGTAAACCGGAGATTGGAAAACCTTTACGGCCCCCGAAGCCGGTTAAAGATAATGTCGAAACCCATGATGGGGACAGTTGTCAGATTTTTCATACCGGCAGGTGCAGGCAAGGGGAGTGAGGTCGATGGAGCTTACGGCGCTTTTGGTAGATGACGAGGCCCCTGCCCGCGACGAACTCCGCTACCTCCTCGAAGTCTTTCCTGAGATAAAGATAGTGGGGGAAGCTTCGTCCGGCCAGGAGGCTGTCGAGAAAACGCTGGAACTTAAGCCCGACGTGGTTTTCCTCGACATCAAGCTCTGGGATATGGACGGGTTTGAGGTGGCTCGGCGGATTTTCGAAAGGGGCTGTTCTCCTCTGATCGTTTTTGCGACCGCGTACGACGAGTATGCCGTCAAGGCATTCGAGATCAACGCCGTTGATTACATCCTGAAACCCTTCTCCCAGGAGCGGCTAAAGAAGGCCGTCGAAAGGGTCCTGAATGTATATGAGAATGAGAAGAAACAGGAGGAAGTGCTGAAGATTGCAGAGTCCATAAGGGTGAGCGGAAAGCCTCCCTGCAATAAAATCCCTTTTTGGAAAAAAGACAGGATATACCTAGTAAGCCCGGATGACATCTGCTACTGCGTGGCCGGTGAAAAGGGCAGCGTGGTAAAGACCGAGATCGGCGAATTTTGCACCGCCCACACTCTGGCCGAACTGGAAGAAAAAATAAATAGCCCCAATTTTTTCAGGGTCCACAAGAGTTACCTAGTTAATCTGGATAAGGTCAGGGAGATAATACCCTGGTTCAACGGGACTTTTATCCTCTCAATCCAGGGGTACGAAAAGGATGAAGTCCCCGTGAGCCGCCGACACGCCAGAGAACTGAGAGAACTGTTCGGCATCTAGTGAAAACCGTTCACCCCCTCTGGAAAACCGGAGGGGGATTAATTTTTGCCTTTGGGCGGAAAAATATCCCTTAATTAGAATTTTTAACTTAAGATTAAAAAAGGATAATATTTTTAAAAATGTGGGGAGGGGGAGAAGTTGGTAACTTTCTTAGCCTCTATTGCAATCCTCATTCTGGGCTACTTCATCTACGGCACCTTCGTGGAAAGAATATTCGGAGCAGATGAGAACAGGCCTACGCCTTGCCACACCAGGTTCGACGGCGTGGACTACGTGCCTATGGACAAGTACCGCAACAGCCTCATTCAGCTTTTAAACATCGCCGGCTTAGGTCCAATTTACGGCGCGATTTCCGGTGCCCAGTGGGGCCCTATAGCTTTCCTCTGGATCGTGTTCGGCGGTATCCTGGCCGGGGCTGTCCACGATTATCTCTCCGGCATGCTGTCGCTTAGGCACGATGGTGCTAACGTGCCCGAACTCGTGAGGATTTATCTGGGAGAAAGGACGAAGTTGTTAGTCAACGTGTTCACCATAGTGCTGCTGGTGCTGGTCGGCGTGGTATTTGTGACCGGACCTGCCGGACTGCTGGCAATCCTTACGCCCGGAGTATTATCAAAAAGCGGCTGGGTATGGATTATCTTCGCCTATTACTTCCTGGCTACGGTGCTGCCCGTAGATAAGATTATAGGCAGGATTTATCCCCTTTTCGGGGCTATATTGATAATAATGGCCATTGGGATAGGAGGGGCCTTGATAACCCAGGGGTACGACATCCCCGAACTTACGCTCCAGAACCTTCATCCGAAAGGAATGCCGGCATGGCCGCTGCTTTTCGTGACCATAGCCTGCGGAGCGATCAGCGGATTCCACAGCACTCAGTCGCCTATAGTGGCCCGGTGCGTGAAAAATGAAAAGGAAGGCAAGTTCATTTTCTACGGCATGATGATCGCGGAATCCATAATAGCCCTCATATGGGCCGCGGCGGCAATGAGCTTTTACGGGGGCACTGAGAAACTTGGTGAAGTGCTGGCGACCACCGCAGGGCCTTCGGCTGTCGTAAAGGAAGCCTCCTTTGCGATGATGGGAAGAATCGGAGGGGTCCTGGCCATCCTCGGAGTGGTGGTGCTGCCCATAACTTCGGGAGATACGGCATTCCGGGCGGCAAGGCTCACCATAGCTGAGTTGTTGAAACTGGATCAAAAGGACGTCCTCAACAGATACAAGATAGCCGTTCCCCTGTACATAGTAGGAATTATCCTTTCGCAGATAGATTTCAACATCGTATGGAGGTACTTTGCCTGGGCCAACCAGACGCTGGCCATGATGGTGCTTTGGGTCGGCGCGTTTTATCTCGCCAAAGTGGGCCGTTTACACTGGATTGCCACACTGCCGGCCACCTTCATGACGGCGGTCAGCGTAACGTATATACTCCAGGCGCCCGAGGGCTTCAGCCTGCCCACCTCAGTCTCCTATCCGGTAGGAGCTATTGCTGCCATCGGTCTGCTGGCCTATTTCCTCCTGAAGACCAGAAACCTGGGAGTTAGCCAGGCTCAGGAGCAAAAAATTTAAAAAAACCTTTGCATAACAACAGTGCAGTGTGGTAAAATGTAAAGAGAAACTTAATGGAGGAGGTATTTTCCTTGAAAGTTTACGTGGATCAGGACCTCTGCATAAGCTGCGGGCTTTGCATAGACACATGCCCGGATGTTTTCAGCTGGAACGACGATGGAAAGGCCCAGGCTATCGACACGGAAGTTCCGGCCGAGGTGGAAAGTGAAGCAAGAGAAGCTTTAGAGAACTGCCCCAGCGAGGCCATAAAGGAAGAGTAAGAAAAAGGCGTAATATGTAAAATACGGTCTACATACAAAAAACCAGGCGAAAAGCCTGGTTTTTTTGTTCGTCGATGCAATTTGCCATATTTCCCGGGAAATTTTTTAATTTCGACGGCAAAACCTTTTTTTTGCCGATCCATGTGAAACACAGGATCAGATTAAAGGGTGAGTTTCAGTTCCTGCTTCTGCCGGTGCCGTTCCAGGGCCAACTCAATCAGGCGGTCTATGAGGTCCTTGTAGGAAAGTCCGGAGGCTTCCCACATCTTCGGGTACATGCTTATGCTGGTAAATCCGGGAATCGTATTTAACTCGTTGATATAGATTTTGCCCGATTCCCTGCATATCAGAAAATCCACCCTGGCCATGCCGCAGCAGTCCAGGGCCTTGAAGGCCTTTACCGCCAGTTTTCTTATCTTTTCCGTCTCTTCCGCCGAAAGCGGGGCGGGGATCAAAAGTTTCGACTTTCCGCCGTCAAAGTATTTGGCGGTGTAGCTGTAAAACTCCTCGCTGGGTATGATCTCGCCGGGGAGGGAAGCTGCAGGTTCGTCGTTCCCCAGCACCGAACATTCGATTTCTCGGGCGTGTATGTATCTTTCGACGACCAGCTTTCTGTCGAATTCCGCGGCGAGCATCAGGGCTTTTTTAAGCTCCTCCCGGTCGTGGGCCTTGCTCACCCCCACGCTGGAACCCAAATTGGCCGGTTTTACAAAACAGGGGTATCCGAAAGTTCGTTCCACTTCGTCGACCATGTCGGGAAGACCATCGGGCAGGTCCCTTTTGTAAAAGACCCTGAAATCCACCACCGGCAGGCCTTCCTGTTTTAAGAGCTTTTTCGAGAAAACCTTATCCATGCACACGGCCGAAGAGCCGACGCCGCAGCTGACGTAGGGTATGTTCATCAACTCGAAGAGCCCCTGGACCGTTCCGTCCTCGCCCCGGGGGCCGTGGAGGACCGGAAATATAACGTCGAGGTAATGTCTCTTTTCCACGCCGTTATCAATCGAGATTGCGCATTTTAATCCCGCGTCCGGAGGTAATATTATCGGCGTTGCTTCTTCAATCCAGGTTCCGTCCTTGATCTTCGAGATATCTCCCAGGTACAGGTGCCAACGGCCGTCCTTGGTGATTCCAATCGGGAAGATCTCGTACTTTTCCTTGTCCATGACGTTTATTATCGAAAATGCCGACATGAGCGATACTTCGTGCTCGCCCGACTGCCCCCCAAAGACTACGCCCACTTTCAATTTTTCCATAAGAACACTCCTTTTTTGCGCCTCTTAATAATATATTATTTTATTCGCAGGCAGTTATAAAAAATTATAACAAATTTTTTACTAAAAAACAGAGATATTTTGTGGTATAATCATGGAGAGAATTTTCAGAATAACAGGAGGAGGCCGGAACATGGACTTTAGTTTCTATATGCCCACCAGAATACTGTTCGGGCGGGGGAAAGCAAAGGAAATCGGGCTTCACGCGAAAGAATTGGGCAAAAAGGCCCTCGTGGTGACCGGCAAGTCAAGTGCCAAAAAGACGGGCAACCTCGAGAAAATAACAAAAAGCCTCGAGGAGCATGGCATAGAGTGGGTCCTGTACGACAGAGTTCGATACAACCCCTTTACCACCGACATCGATGAAGGCGGTGCCTTTGCGAAGGAAGAGGGAGTGGACCTGGTGATAGGTCTCGGCGGCGGGACCGCCATGGACACCGCTAAAGGGGTGGCTTTTGCAGCCCGCAATGAGGGGCCCATGGCCGATTACATGGAAGGCAAGGCCGGCGGAAGCGCTCTGCCCTTAATCCTGGTGCCCACCACCGCCGGAACGGGGAGCGAGGTCAACAACATATCCGTAATGACCAATCCTTCCACGATGGCCAAAAGGGGCTTCAGGCACCCTTCGATCTTTCCCAGGGTTTCCATAGTGGACCCGGAGCTGATGGATTCCATGCCGCCGAAAGTTACAGCGTCTACGGGAATTGACGCCTTTTTCCACGCCCTGGAGTCATACTTGAACGTGAAGAGCAATGCTTTAAGCGAAGCCATTTCCCTCAAAGCGATAGAGCTCATAAGCGAGAGTTTGCGAAAGGCGGTCCACCAGCCCGATGAGGAAAGCCGGGACAGGATGGCCATGGCCAGTACTCTAGCCGGCATACCCCTGGGCCAGGTGGGGGTCTGCGCGCTCCACGCCCTGGAACATCCCATGAGCAGCTATTTTGACGTCCACCACGGCGAAGGGTTGCCGCT
>QGUT01000104.1 GCA_003242255.1 Bacillota bacterium | reverse complement strand
CCGCTATACTGATTATATCATGAAAGTGGATTTTCATCCTCTGCTTGTGCCGCATTTGCGGCATGGGAGTCTATAAGGGATTGAAACTGGTCCTGGCGGGCCGTGAGCCATACCACCGCCGGGGGTTTTTAGCCTAACTATAAGGGATTGAACCCCTTATTGAAGAACGGCATGTAGTTTTAACTTATGTATTAACCCTCCCTAAATGATTGAAACAACACAATTGAAGACGATGCATATTTTTTTATTCGTTAATATCGACTGCCGCAAATGAAGATACTATGGTTGAGGACAAAAAAGGGAGGATGGAGAGGTGAAAAAACCAAGAAGGAAATCAGTTTCGCCTTTAGACAGGAGGCGGTTTAAAGGCGAGCTCTTCGATGACGAAAGGCCGGAAAAGTACGAACTCTCTGAGGAATTTCAAATGGAGAATCCATTAAAGACGCCTCCGAACAATTTGACCACCAAAAATCCGGAGAAAAAGGAGAAAGAATGACGGTGGTATCCATGCTGAATTCCATAAAGGAAACGCGGACGGTGAAAGACGGACTTCGACATATTGTCCTAGAGATTCCGGAAGATGTGTATCTGAGCGTATACGATGGTTTAAGCGAAAAAGACGCTTACGACCTGTTAAAGCAGTACCTCAATTACCGCCAGGACGACGGGGTTCCGGGCGAAGTAAAAATAAAGCACGATAAAAGCGCCCGCACGGTGAACATTTGCGCCGAACTCCACTATCTGGGGAACAAAAAAACAAACGCTGGGAAAACATAAAAAAATTTCGGACCTTTGGGAAAAGGAGCCTGCTTGAATTTTAGTCCTGCAGGCTCCTTTGCTGTTGACGGAAAGGAATCGGTAAATTAAACTAGTAAGTAAAGTCTGGGAAAAGGTGGATTAAAAATGGCGAAGGATGGCTCCGTAAATGAATTGCTGCTCTTTCTTCTTTCGAAAAAAGGCATTTACGTTTCCGGCGAAGAGTTGAGCGAAAAATTTGGCGTCAGCCGCACCGCCATATGGAAGCAGATAAACCGCCTGAGGGAGTTGGGATACGAAATAGATTCGGTGCCGAGGGTGGGGTATTGCCTGAAGAAATCGCCGGATCTACTGTTGCCGGAAGAGATCGTTCAAAACGGCCCCTTCGAATTTTTGGCCAGCAAAATATATCATTATACTTCAATAGGCTCGACCAACGATGAGGCGAAAAAATTAGCTCAGATGGGAGCGCCTCACGGCACCCTGGTGATCGCGGAAGAGCAGACGGGAGGAAGGGGAAGATTAGGGAGAAAATGGGTATCGCCGCCGGGGCAGGGAATTTGGCTTTCCATAATCTTAAGGCCTTCCCTGGAGCCCAGCGAAGCGCCCCGCATCACCATGGCCTGTGCAGTGGCGGCGGCAAAAGCGATAAGGCAAGAAGTCGGTGTAAACTGCCTCATCAAATGGCCTAACGACCTTTTAATAGACGGCAAAAAGGTGGCTGGGATTTTGACGGAGATGAGCGCCGACATGGACAAGATCCATTATGTGGTGACAGGCATAGGGATGAATGTGAACAATGCGGAATTTCCGCCGGATATAGAAAAAACCGCCACGTCCCTCAAACTCGCTTCTGGCGAGGAGGTCGAGCGGTTGAAAATTTTAACCCAATTTCTTTCGCAATTTGAGGAAATCTACCGGAGTTTGGAGGGCGGCAAATTCGAAGCGATTTTAGGAGAATGGCGCCAGCTCTCCTGCAACCTGGGGAAGCGGGTCAGGATAATCGGCAGGAATTTCGAATTGGAAGGTACGGCTCTGGACGTAGACGGGGACGGCGCATTGCTTATAAAAACCGATGAAGGCCAGGTGGAGAGGGTCTTGAGCGGGGATGTGTCGCTGAGGGAATAAATAGCAGTGTTCGGGTCCAAACTAATAGTGGAGGTGCATTGGTTTGGATGAACGGCAGAAGAAAATACAGGAGATACTGGACTTCGTGACCCACCATAAAAATTCCCTGGCCAGCATCAATATATGCGCCCGCCTGTTGGGCGACAAATTCGTTCAGGTCGATGATGAGGTCCTCCAGGAGTTGAAAGTAAAACTTCCCAGAGCTGACAGCGATGAACTTGAATCTTTTTATTATATGATAAAATGACCTTGGAAAAAAAGCTTTCCTTAAAATAAGGAAGGCTTTTTTATTTTACGCCTCGATTCACTGCTTCTTATTTTTGATGTAAAAGTCTACAAAACTTTCAATCCGTAGATTCTTTTACATAGGAAATATCTGCATTGACCAGCTTAAAAAAACAGGTAGGCATCTCCTTCGCTTGGAGATTCTTTCTTATGCAAAGGGTCGCACCTGTAAGGATGATTGGAGGGATGCGGTTTGCAGTTTAAATCGGGACAAGTGTATATTTTAAAGGTATCTATGACAAAAGGTTTTCAGTTGGTCCTCCTCCCGCAATAGGGGCAGAAATTGAAGGAGGGATCTATATAACTTCCGCATTCCGGGCAGTAGTTTCCGTGGCCGAATACCTTGTGGAGCCGGGATGTATCCAGAGTGGCTCCTTTTTTCAGTTCTTCGGCGTATTCCCTGTCCACGGAAAAAACGGCCGGACAGCAGCGGAATCTTACGAAATACCTCCTGTTCCACTGGAATAGGGGAATGAAGAAAAAGTGGAAGTACGTGAACACTTCTATGAGTTCAGCTCGAGAGAGCCTTCCGCAGGATGGACATACTACTGCATCAAAATCCATCGCGTGCCTTTCTCTATCCTGGATGCCAAAGATGCCAAAAAAGAACATAGAATTCCTCCCCGCCTTGAATCCCAAAGAAATTTTACAGATTTATTATATTAAAAAAAATCGGCTTTATCCAGATGAAGGTAAGACCTTGTCACCAGGCCCGCAGCCTTTTGCCAGGGCTGTAGGCATACCTGCCGTTTACGTAGGCTTCCCACCGCTCAACGGCGATGAAAACTCCGGTTTCGGCTTTTCCCGCGATCTCGGGGTAACTATCGCCCCGGGGGGATATGACAGTCCCGGCAATGCAAAGCGAAAGTTTTTCGGAAAAATTGCCGGCCAGGTTGCAGCCGAACAGCAACCATCGGGGATTGGGGGAAAATTTTATCCTTCCTTTTTGGATGAATTCCTCCAGGTCTTTGATATATGCAGCTGCCGGCGTATCTTCGGGGCCGGGTTCGTCGTAAAAACCGCTCCAATTGGTCATAATTATGCCCCGCGGGTAGGAATGGGCGAATATTTTTACCAGCTCGATAGGTCCCGAGGAACGGGAAACGTCCGAGAGCATTTCCAAAAATTCTTTTCCGCTCCGGGGTTTTATCACCAGATGACCGGTTCTGTGGGCCCGGTAATCGAAAGCCCCTTCGTCCCCGTATCCGTGGGCGGAAACAGCTACGGCTATGGCCATATCGCCACCTCCGAAAACGTTTTTACTCTATTTTATTAGGCTGAAAAATTATAGGTTAACGAAAATTGTTGAGCGTTTTTTAAAATTTTTGTATTATAAAAATAAGTCCTTCTTCTAGACTTGGTCGGGGGCAGGGGAAAATTATGTTCCGCCCGTTTTTATTTGCCTTTTTGTTTTTCGCAACGGGCATCGTGGCCGGAGAACACGCAGGCGCCTTGTGGCTTTTCGGCCTTATTCTGGCCTGCGCTTTAAGCCTTTATTTTTTTACAGGGGATTTGGGAAGGGCACTTTGCCTCGGAATCGCCCTATTTGCCCTAGGGGCTCTGTACCACAATTTTTGCTCCGGTCGGGTGGAAAGCAGTATAGCGAATTACGCGGGAAGCTACAGGACCGTGATAGGCACCGTGGTCTCTCCGCCGGAGATAGACGGGACAAAGATATCCTACGAAGTCAGGACCAGGTGGGTTTTAGAGGGCGAAAGGTTAGTGGAGGCCCCGGGCAAAATTCGGGTGACGGCGGCACTCGGCGATAGGACCGAACTTTTAAGTTACGGCGACCTGGCGGAATTTTCGGGGATGCTTAAGATTCCGACAAATTACGACAATCCCGGCGGTTTCGACTACCGGGCTTACCTTGCCCAAAAGGGCATAACGGCCACCCTGTTTTCCCGGGAAATAAAGTATCTAGGGGAGGGCCGCGCAAACCCGCTGGTCAAAACTGCCTTAAATTTCCGGGAGAGGATACGGCATTTGTACCGGCGGTCGCTTCCTCCCAGGCTGGCATCCCTGCTCACGGGAATAGTGCTGGGACTCAAAGGGGATATCCCGGCGGATGTCCTGGAAGCCTTCGGGGACGGGGGAGTCCTGCATATTCTAACGGCGTCGGGGTACAACGTGGGGATAATCTACGGCAGCGTCCACTGGTTGCTGGATTTTCTCAAAATTCCACGGAAGGCGGGATTTATCGCCGGCAGCGCAGCGGTCCTCTTTTATTCTCTGATGGCCGGAATGGCGCCGCCGGTTTTGAGAGCTGCTATAATGCTGGAAGTGGTGACGTACGGGAAGTTGATAGGGAGGAAGAGCGATCCGCTGAACAGCCTGGGCTTTGCAGGCCTGATCCTGCTTTTGGCGAACAGCTACAACATCTTTTCCGCCAGCTTTCAGCTTTCCTTTGCCGCCACCGCCGGTTTGATATTGTTTTTTGACAGGGTTCGAAGTTTTTTTGAAAAATTCCCCACCTTTTTTCGAGACTCTCTGGCCGCCACGGTCTCGGCCCAATTGCTGCTCTTGCCCTTCCAGGCCTATTATTTCCGGCAAGTATCTCTGGTGGGATTTCTGCTGAACCTGGCGGTGGTGCCACTATCCGGTGCGGCGCTGATCGGGGGATTCTTAGGGGGCATGACAAATTTTTTGCCTTTCCTCGCGGGGCCGATTGTCAAAATCGCGGGAATCCTGGTCTTTTTGATGGACCGGATGACGGACCTCGCGGCGAAACTGCCCTATGCGACTCTGCCGGTGCCTTCCTTAGGACCCGCCCTTTGTTTGGTTTATTTCGCCATGCTTTATGCGGTCTTTGCTCCGGCTGAAAATCTGCGGATTGTGAGAAGATACCGGTGGGCCGTCGCGGGACTTTGTCTGTTGGTTTTAATGGCGGGCCTCATTTTGAGGGTCGGAGGTTTTGAGGTGACTTTTCTGGACGTGGGCCAGGGGGACGCCGTCTTTATCAAAACCGGCGACGGCAGGGCGGTGCTCATCGATGGAGGAGGAATGCCGGCCCATTACAAGGGCGATTTTGACGTAGGAAAGCACGTGGTCCTGCCCTATCTTTACGGCAGGGGCGTTCGAAGATTGGACGCGGTGGTCTTTACCCATTTTGATTCGGATCACGCCGAAGGATTGCTGTCCGTCATTGAGGAAATGAAGACGAAGGCGATAATCATCGGCCGCTCCGACGGCTCAGAGATTTACAGGAGGATGGTGGAGATAGCGGAAAGAAGGAAGATACCCATATATGCGGTTTCAAGGGGAGATGTTTTTCGAATTGGGGATGCGGCCTTTTACGTCTTAAACCCCTCGAGCCACCGCTTTTTCGAAGATGACAACGACAATTCGGTAGTCCTGAAGATGGTGTATCGGGGCTTGAGCTTTCTCTTTACGGGAGATTTGGGGTTCGATGGGGAAAAGGATTTAATAGCCGACTGCGATGTGAGTTCTGACGTTCTGAAGGTGGCTCACCACGGCAGCGCCACATCCACTTCCGAGGAATTTTTAAAGAAAGTGAATCCTAAGATTGCGGTGATTTCGGCGGGAGAAAATAATAATTTCGGGCACCCCTCTGCCAGAGTGTTAAAGCTCTTGGAGGAGAATAAAATAAAAGTTTTCAGGACCGACCTTCACGGGGCCGTAAGTTTCAAACTCAGGGGAAATAGAGTGGAGGTCTACACCCATAAAGCAGATAAGGAATATTGAGGAGGCGATACCATGGCAAAATACGGCATCTTCGCCTGGTTCGGGTACCGGCTTCCCATAGATGTCCGGCTTCGCCTAATTGCCGAAGCC
>QGUT01000103.1 GCA_003242255.1 Bacillota bacterium | reverse complement strand
TCTGAAGACGGGGCTAAAAATCCGTCAATGGCACATCGATGAAGTTCCTTGTGCTGGCTTTCGACGCCCAGTCGGGGGTTGGTGCAGGGAGTAAGGGAATGGGGCAACCTGCAAAGGCATGCAGGCGCGACCCTATTCCCGTGGAGACCCAAGTGCGTGATGGAAAACGAAAGGCTTTCTGTTACGGCTTGGGGCGTGAACCTGCATCCGATACAAACCGTGTTGGGTGCAGTGTAGCCTGCCTTGAGCGGGAAGGGTGGAAAAAGGGAAAACCGCATTTAAACTGGCCATTTAAATGCGGCTTAATATCCCCTTTGAAACCCTTGCTGCAAAAGAGGCTAGGAGAAGGTGAATTTCGGTGAGGAAAACTCCTAGACTGTTCCGAAAGGAAGTGAACTGAGGATTAAAGTGCGGTCTAAGTGGCAATCCAGCCCTGCCTCTGGCGACAAGGCAGAGAGAGGCTTAAAGGGGAACCGCCTTTTCCGGCGACGGGAGGTGCTTCTCTGGGAAATCCTGCTGGACCTAAGCCGCAAAATTTACTCAGTTCACTACCTCCTGTTCCACCTCGCTATGAGGTGAATTTTTTTGAGTAAAAATAATAATAAAAAGGGTTCAGGCAAAAAGAAAAATAACGGAGGGCCAAAAGCTAAATGGATACGCAAGGTAGTAATATTGACTTTTGGACTTTCCGTTTTTTTTGGGCTTATCTCGGAAACGCTGATGGAAAATTTGAACTTAATCCTGTCAATTTTTATATTAGCTTGCATTATCCTAGTAGGAATATTTTTTGATATCATAGGAATTGCGGTGACATCGGCCGATGAAGCGCCTTTTCACGCCATGGCAGCTCGAAAAATTCCGGGAAGCAAAGAAGGGGTGCGTCTGATAAGAAATGCCGACGTGGTGTCAAACTTCTGCAATGACGTAGTCGGAGATATCTCGGGAATAATTAGCGGTGCTGCCGGTGCCACTATTGTAGCTAAAATAGTCTCTGGCAATAATGAAGTCTTGGACATAATAGTTAGCACCTTAATCGCCGGGCTTATTTCGACCATTACGGTGGGTGGAAAGGCTTTAGGTAAAAGCGTCGCCATAAAAAATTCCAAGCAAATTGTATACAAAGTCGGTTATTTATTGTATTTGCTGAAAAGGCGCTTCAAGGTTGACTTATTTTCTAAAAATTCAGGCAATCGCTGACATGAGGGTGAAATATCTTGCAAAAAGAAAGGTTAGATGTATTGTTGGTGAAAAGGGGCTTTTTCCCCAGCAGGGAAAGGGCCAAGTCTGAAATCATGATGGGAAATGTGTTTGTCAACAATATGAGGGTGGATAAACCGGGAACTCCGGTGGACATAAATTCTGAAATTACGATCAAAGAGAAATCAATACCCTATGTGAGCAGGGGCGGATTGAAGCTAAAAAAAGCCCTGAGCGTGTTCCCTGTCGTGGTAAAAGACAAAATTGCTTTAGATGCAGGGGCTTCTACCGGCGGATTTACGGACTGCCTTCTAAAAGAAGGGGCTTCTAAAATTTATGCGGTGGATGTCGGTTACGGACAATTAGACCTTTCTTTAAGAAACGATCCGCGGGTAATAAACATCGAGCGAAAAAACGTCCGCTACATCACCTTTGAAGACATAGGCGAACTCGTCGATATAATCACTGCTGATCTCTCTTTTATATCTTTGTCTAAAGTATTTCAACCGCTTTTTGAGTTGTTGAAAGAAGATGGGGATTTTATAGCCCTTATAAAACCCCAATTCGAGGTCGGCAGGGAAGAGGTGAAAAACGGTGTCGTTCGCGATAGAAAATTGCACGAAAAGGCAATTGCCCAGGTGATAGAATCGGCAAAATCTGTTGGATTGTTTTGCTGGGGATTGACTTTTTCCCCGATAAAAGGTCCTAAGGGAAATATAGAATTTTTGTCGTGGTTCAAAAAAATCCCTAGTGATTTTGAAATGGACATCGAAAAAGCCGTCGAAGAAGCCCATGAAGCGCTGAATCCATAAAATAAACGAGGTAATTTATTATGAAAGATTATATTGGCCTATTATTGCTGGTTGCGGGTATTTTCATCGGAATTTGGTTTTATAAATTTTATCAGAAAGTATCTCTGCATCGCCGGAGGGAAAAAGCTCGAATTTGCGAAAAAAAAGCAATAGATTTGCTAAAAAAGCACGGTTTTGATATATTAGATGTACAGAAAAGTGCTTCTTATTTTATTTACGTCAACGGAAAACCCAGGGAAATTAAAGTCAGAGCCGACGTTATAGTGAAAAAGGGCAAAAAAATCTATGTGGCAGAAGTGAAATCGGGAAAGACTTCTCCGTCAATGAATTTACCGGCTACGAGGCGGCAACTTCTTGAATACTACCTTGTGTACAGACCTTCCGGACTTTTACTGGTTGATATGGAGCAAGAAAAAATAAAAACCATAGAGTATTCAATCTTAAAGAAAGATTATTATTCCAAATTGCGTTATATTTTGTATGCTCTAGGCGTTTTTTTTATCGGCTTTTTAGTGGGCTTTTTGACCAGAGGTGAATAACTTGCAAAAAATAGGTCTTTTTTTGAATCTCAATAAGGATAATGCCTTGAAGGTAGCCTCATCCTTAGTGCGATGGCTTAAAGAAAATGATTATGAAGTATTTACCGCATCGCCTGTAAATAATTTAGAGCTTCCTGTCGAATCTATAAATTTAGAAGAGATGGCAAAAAATATAGAACTCGCTATAACTCTGGGCGGAGACGGGACTTTGCTTAATGTGGCGCGTAAGCTGGCCCCTTACGACATCCCCATTCTCGGGATAAATTTGGGGCATTTAGGATTTCTCACCGAGATTGAAGTGTCTGATTTGTACGGCGACTTAGAGCTTCTAAAAAAAAGGAAATTTAATATTGATAAAAGAATGATGATTGAGGCTAGAGTTATAAGAAAAGAAAAATTTGTAAAGAGCTTATTGGCCCTAAATGACATCGTGGTGACCAAGGGATCTTTCGCCAGGTTGATTAGCCTAAAAACATCGGTGAACGATGCTTACGTTGATACATACAACGCTGATGGCCTGATAATTGCAACTCCTACCGGTTCGACAGCTTATTCTCTCTCTGCTGGGGGACCTTTAGTCGACCCCAACGTTGAGGTCCTGCTGCTGACTCCCATATGTCCCCATACTCTGCAGAACCGTTCTATCATCATCGCTCCCCACGACTCCATTACTGTGAAAGTAGTTACAGAACAACAGGAAGCAATGCTTACAGCCGACGGTCAACTGGGATACCGCCTACAACCTTATGATGAGGTGGTAGTGAAGAAGTCCCAGTATTACACTAAACTGGTGCGCATTAAGAGCAGAAGTTTTTACGATATTTTGCGAAAAAAGCTTAGAAAGCAATAAGGGAGGTACAGTGTTTGAAAGCCAAAAGACACATGAAAATTAGGGAAATTATAAGGGAAAAGCCTATAGAAACGCAAGAAGAACTGGCAGAAGAACTGAAAAAGTTCGGCTTTAATGTTACGCAAGCTACTGTATCTCGAGACATAAAGGAATTGAGATTAGTAAAGGTTTTAAGGGATAATAACCGTTATTGTTATTCAGAACCTGAAAACACTGTAGTAGTTTCGGACAAACTGGTGAGGATGTTTAAAGAATCTATAGTCAAAATCGATTCTGCAGAGAATCTCGTAGTGGTAAAAACTCTCTCTGGCACCGCTCAGGCAGCAGCTGCCGCCATCGATGGCCTTAACTGGGAAGAGATAGTTGGAACCGTTGCTGGCGATGATACAATATTAGTCGTTGGCCGCTCGAAATCTGCGGTAAAGAGCATTATAGAAAAACTTGAAAATCTCATAAAATGAGCCTGGGAGGCGTGGTATGCTTCTTAAGTTAAATGTAAAGGACTTTGCGTTGATAGACGATGTAGAAATAGAATTCAAAGAGGGGCTTAATGTTTTAACTGGCGAAACTGGAGCTGGCAAATCAATAATAATAGACGCAATAGGGATGATTCTCGGAGAAAGAGCGTCCAGTGAGTACGTAAGAGCAGGTAAAGAGTCTTCGTTGATAGAAGCTATATTTGAATACGACGATCCGGCAATTGACAATTTTTTGGAAGAGAAGGGTATCGAACACGAAGATAATTTATTGATAATTTCGCGCAAGATTACCCAACAGGGCAAGAATTACTGCAGAATAAATGGAACCAGCGTGCCCGTTTCGTTATTAAAGAGCATAGGCAGGTATTTGGTAGATATTCACGGCCAACATCAGCACCAATCCCTTTTAGATCCAGATAATCATCTGGAAATGTTGGACCTTTTGGGTGGAGATGATTTACAAAAGAAAAAAGATGAAGTCCGAAGTTTGTATAGAAAAATCTTAGATACAGAAAATAAACTGAAGGAACAGGTAAGATTACGCGATGAATTTTTGAAAAATAAAGAACAATTGCGATATGAAGTAGAAGAACTGGAAAAGGCCCAATTAAAGCCTGGAGAAGACTCTATATTAGAGAGAGAGCTTGAAATTCTAGAACACGCCGATAAAATTTTGAGGTCTCTCAATTTCAGTGTACTCACTCTTTACGAGGGAGATGAAAATAGCCCTGCGATTATCGACAATGTGTCAAAGGTGATCGACGCATTGGAAGAAGTGGTGGACTATTTTGCTTCCGTGCGAAAGGATCTGGATAGTTTGAAAAACATTTTGTACGAATTGGAAGATGTGGCCTCCAATCTTAGAGAGTATTCGAAAACTATCGATTTTGAACCGGGAAGGCTGGACGAAATCCAATCTAGGATCTCCTTTTTGAACAGACTAAAGAGCAAGTACAACAAGAGCATCGATGAACTGATAAAATACAAAGAGCAAGCTGCCTCTAAATTAGACGAAGCTTTATACATCGATGAAGGGATCGCTAAATTGGAAAATTCATTAGAAGAATTAAAACGGGAATACATAAAAAGGGCTCTAGAATTGCACCAACTTAGAAAAACGATCGCGGCAGATTTTGAAAAAAATATATCAACAGAACTGAAAGATTTGGGCATGAAAGATGTAAAGTTTTCGGTAGACATAAAATGGACAGAATCGGATGAGACTGTCAAAATGAGCGATACAGGACTGGATGCAGTGGAATTTTTGATTTCAACAAATCCGGGAGAGCCGTTAAAACCTCTGGCCAAAATAGTTTCCGGCGGCGAAGCTTCCCGCATTTTGCTGGCTTTAAAAAGCATTCTCGCACGGATTGACCATATTCCTTGTCTGATTTTCGACGAGATAGACGTAGGTATGGGCGGAAGGATGTCCCAGATAGTAGGAGAAAAATTGTTCAGGATAGCGCGAAGCCATCAGGTGCTCTGCGTAACCCATTCGCCCCAGATAGCTAGCTTGGGAGATGCCCATTTTAATATCAAAAAAATAACTAAGGACGGGAGAACATTTACCGAGGTCAAGGAAATTAAAGGCGCAGAGAGAGTTGAAGAAATCGCAAGGATGTTAGGCGGAACCGAGATTACCGACAAGACAATTGAGCATGCAAAAGAAATGCTAGAAAGGTCCGAGAAAATAAAAAAGAAATTATAAACCTCCGAGTAGATCTACTCGGAGGTATTTTATTTTTTCTTCCAGTATTAAAAGAAGCTAACCGGGTTATCTTAAGTTTCAGGCCCGGTTTTTTCATTTTTGCAGGGGGAGTGAAAGTAGTGGTAGGGAATAAAAGGAAAGTCGTAGGCATAGTGTTGGCATTACTCATTGCGATATTATCTTTTTCTCCTCAATTCTCGGCATTATTCAGGCTTCCGGATAGCGTCAAGATAATTGCAGGTAGGGAACATATAATAAATTTTGGTATACCCATGGAAATCCAGCTTTTAACAAAGAACCAAAATTCACTGACGATTAACGGCAACAACTTGCAGGATAAGATTTCCGTTAATTTAAGAAATCCCCTGTCCATTCGGTCGAATCATTTAGGAACTCACG
>QGUT01000289.1 GCA_003242255.1 Bacillota bacterium | reverse complement strand
CGAAGAACAGATTAACTCCTTCTTTTTTACATTCATTTTTATATTTGTGTTCATCGGTTTGGTTGTTTTTCGACAATAGGTTTAAGAAATTTTATTTAGAACCGATACTTTTTGTGGGATAATCAGTTTATTAGAACTAAACTAATACACAAATAAACTTGCTAAATTAGAATAATGAACTTCGATTCTATGGGTAGCAGTAGAGTGAATGTAAAATTGTAGATATTGGTTGATAATATAATGATGAAGATTAAAGGTATATATGGGGGAGGTTAAACATGGGATTTGATATTTGTAACGCTATTAAAAATAGGGAGATTATTCAATTTTATTATGATGGGGGAATTAGGATAGTAGAACCATTTTGCTGTGGAGTGAACAAAAAAGGGAATCTTGTCTTGAGAGGGTATCAAATAGGAGGTTATAGTTCATCTGGAAATCCCATAGGATGGAAATTATTCAAAGTAGATGAGATGTATAACGTTTCTACAACTGGTCTTAAATTTGATGGTTTGAGACCCGGGTATAACCCAAATGACAAGGGTATGGTTAAAATAATATGTAATGTTTGATTATGTTTTAAAAAGATTGGGCCTAAACTCAAGAGGCATTTTTGGGATGACCGACAGTACAGGATAACGTAAAATACTGATTATAGAACAGGAGGAGGTAGCCTGTTGGAAGCAAGGGAATTTTATAAAAAATACTTAGGCATAGAAAATCCTTTTCATCATCAGGTTTCTTTGTTTGAAAAACTCACATCTGGTTTTTTCCCGTTGGTATTGAAGGCACCTACAGGTTCCGGGAAGACCGAAGCGGTGGTCGCACCCTTTTTAAGTCAGTTTGTATCGGGGAATTTTATTATAGCACCAAGGCTGGTTTACGTGCTGCCGATGAGGGTTTTGGTAAACAGCACAGCAGAAAGGATAAAAGACTATGCCGAAAGGGTAAGTCCTGGTATTTCAGTGGATATCCAGCACGGGGAAGACCCTGGAGCGCCGTTTTTTATGTCCGATATTGTGGTCACTACATTGGATCAATTTGTGTATGCCTTTGCAAGGGCCAGCAGTCAGGTGGGGCGACACCTGGATATGCCTGCCGGGGCTATTGCTTCTTCCGTTGTAGTGTTTGATGAAGCGCACATGTACCGGGATGAATATACCTTTGCGATAATGAGAGCGATTATGGAGATTTTGCAAAAAAGTGGCGTCCCATTCGTGGTAATGACTGCAACCATGCCGGAAAGCTTGATGAAAAGCCTCTTTGAGAATATTCCTTTGAAAGATGAAAATATCGTTGAGGGGAGCACCGATATTAAAAGTTCGGTCGAGATAAAGCTTGTAAAGGATAAGCTGATAGAAGAGGGGGAATTGAACCTCTGCGATGAACTTTTGGAAAAGATAAAAGAAAAAAAGACCATCATTGTGGTAAATCAGGTGGAAAGGGCGCAAAAGGTGTATGAGGCGCTAAAAAGGAAACTTTCTCTGGATGAAGGTAAAATCGTGCTGCTGCATTCCCGGTTTACCCGTTCCGACAGAAAAAAGCATGAAGAAAAAGCACTTTCGTTGATGTCTCGCAAGAAAGGTTGCCAAAAAATACATCTAAATGGTCCCGGAGTGGTGGTGACAACTCAAGTGCTTGAAGCTGGAATTGATTTTTCGGCACAACTTTTGATAACAGAGCTTGCACCGGCGGATTC
>QGUT01000288.1 GCA_003242255.1 Bacillota bacterium | reverse complement strand
GTAATGGGTATCAGCCCGTCGGAGCTCAGGTTGAAAGTTTACGATAATCCGGCGGAGGAGGAAGTCGTTTACAGGTGGGATTTAAAAAGGGGTGAACTGGTGAGGGAGGTCGGGGGGAAGACCGACGTAATAGCGAGGAAAATCACCGGCTTTGAGGTAAAGTACTACGACGGACAAAATATTGCCGTGGAGCCCGGAAAGGTGAGGCGGATCGAGGTTTCCGTAAGGGCGGATGCGGGACTATGGGCCGACGGGAATTCCGAGATAACGCTCAAAACTTCAGCCGCCCTGAGGGCTTCCAGGTAGGAGGGTCGATTTTGGGTAAAGATGGCGAAAAGGGGCAGGCCTTAGTTCTGACCCTGATCGTGCTCGCAGTGGCGATGATTTTGAGCGCGGCAACGCTGACCCTGGCCACGAGCCACAGGCTTTCAGTGGTAAAGTCGATCGACCGTGCCCAGGCCTTTTATACGGCGCAGGCCGGTGTGGAGAGGGCCCTTGCGATGATAAAAAACAATCCGGGATTGCTCGAGGAAATTTCCAAAGAGCCTTACCTTTTGATTTCCATGGAGCCTTATATCGAAAGAGGGGATAAAAAAAGTTACATTGAGAGGGTGACTGCCGAAAGGTTAGATGAAGGAGGGCAAAGGTATAGAATAACCTCTGTCGGTATCTTTGGGAACGCAAAAAAGACGGCAACTGCGGAAATAGAGGTAATTAAACGCTCTTCGAATTGGTCAGAACTTTTAAAAGGAATCGGGGTTATTCCCGACGAGAAGGAAGATGTTTTAGTGAGAGACGGCAGCGTTTTTATAAAGGCGAAAGAAGGCACTAATCCTACTTTTTATATTAACGGCGGCTTGGACATCCAAAGCGCCTATATGAATGTAAAGGGATTCGAGATGTTTCTTTCGGAAGAGGTCAGGATTAAAAGCGGAAATGCGGATTTTCCTGATACGTCGGTGGAAGAATACTACGGCAATATACCGGCGCTTTCCGCCCTTGACGCAGAAACCCTTAAATCCCTCGCGGAAGATTACGATCAGTGCTTTCAGGGCGATAAGACTTTTTCCCAGAATAATTACAGCGGAGTTTATTACGTGAATGGAGATATAAGATTTTCAGGCACGATCAATTACAGGGGCAGAGCTGTTATTTTTGCAGAAGGCAAGCTGGAAGTTGTAAGCAACAGCGTGCACCTCAGGCCGAAGACAGAAGACGACATCCTGTTAATAATAACCCGGGAAGGGGTGAGGATTTCCAGTTCTTACGTCGATATTATGGCATTGATGGTGACGGAAGGCAAAGTAGAGATCCTGAACGGCAGCGGGAATTTGGAAGGCGCCATCGTATCGAAAGGGCTTGAGGTTAAAAGCGCTTACCTCAGCATCGAATGCGACCCTTCTTTAGTAGAAAGGCATTCGGACGTGTTGGAGCTCGCTTTCGGAGAAAGTGGAGGAGCTTCCGACGTGGATATAAAAATGAAAAGCTGGAGCGAACAATAAATTACCCTGGGGGTCGGAAAGTGAGAATTTCAGGATTCGGAAAGAAAAATCTTTTGGGAGTTGACCTGGGGACCGCTTTTGTAAAAGTGGCGGCCGTTTATAAAGACCGGGTGGTGGCGCAAGGTTCGGCGCCGGTGCCCGAAAGTGGTTCCGACGATCTATCGAAGATGGCAGGTGCCCTCAAAGTGGCCCTGGAGC
>QGUT01000287.1 GCA_003242255.1 Bacillota bacterium | reverse complement strand
TTTTTTTTTGTAATCTATGGAATACAGCAAGAAAAAATACATAAATTTTTGTATCACATAGTTGACAAATATAAAGTTAGGCATTATAATATAAGTGTAAACCATGGGAGACATTAAAGACAGGAGGTGGTAACCATGATGAACAGATTGAAGCAGATAAGAAAGCAAAAAGGCATAACTCAAGAAGAGTTAGCAAGAGCGGTCGGCATAACTAGGCCGTATTTATCGGACATAGAACGAGGAGTAAAGACTCCCGGCGGCGACATAATCATAAGAATTGCGAACTATTTGAAATTACCGGTTGAAGAAATTTTTTTTACAGTTGATGTCAACCATGGTGAACATGAAAAAATCGCATGAAAGGAGTGGAGCGAATGAACGAATTGCAGGTTTTTAAAAACGAGGAATTTGGGCAATTACGAGTTATAGCAAAGTCAGATGATGAAGTTTATTTTAATCTTCACGATATAGCATGGGCATTGGGTTATACAAGGCCAAATGCAGTTGGACAAATGTATTTAAGAAAAGACAGGATAATAAACATCATCAAAAACCTTGACATTGTTGTTGTGACCGCAAGTGGTCACAAATCAGAATTAGCTTCTAACATGGATTTCGAGCAACTTTATATAACAGAATCAGGGTTATATGGCTTTCTAATGGAAAGTGAAACAGAATTAGCTATGAAATTTAAGAAATGGATTATAAACGAAGTATTGCCCAGCATTCGCAAGCACGGTGCATATCTCACACCAGAGAAAATCGAAGAAGTCCTGCTCAATCCAGACACAATCATCAAACTTGCGACCCAGCTTAAAGAAGAAAGACTAAAAAGGCTTGAAGCAGAGAAAAAAGTTATTGCTCTACAACCCAAAGCAGAAATGTTCGATACATTCATGACCGGCAAGAACGCCCAAACGATGAACGAAGTCGCTAAATGTCTTGGAATAGGCCGAAACAAACTCTTTAAATTCCTGCGTGACTTAAAAATCCTGATGAGCAACAATACCCCTTATGAATGCTACAGAAGGGAAGGCTACTTCGAAGTGATAGAAACACCTATCAAAATGGGCGACATTGTCATTAATAAACCTCAGACGCTCGTTACTCCTAAAGGCGTGAACTTTATAGCAAAGCTGCTGAAAGAAAAATCAATAACAGCTTAAAGGAGGGAATAGAGTTGTTAAAAATAACTACCCAATTTACGTCGCAAGGCTACGAAACACACTATGGGAGCACTGATGAAAAAGAGGCTAAAATAAACATCCAATTCAAAATAGAGCAGACGGAGCTCGTCATATTAGCATTAGAAAGAATACTCGAATATCTCAAAGAACAACCGGAAGTACAGCAAACAAAAAGTAAAGGAAGTGTTCATAATGTCTGACGAAATCAGGATTCCCCGAATCGTCATAGAAATCCTGGCCCGCAGGGTCGAGGAAGAACTCCTCAGGCGGCGTGAACAAGAGAAAGCCGAAAAAACTGCATAGGAGGTGCCAACTAATGACCGAGGAGGAGGAAATTGAACAAGAATTGCTTGAGCTTCAAATATTAAGTGACGGGTTGTATTATGAGTGGTCAAAAAAACCTATCTTAGTGAAAGCAGCTTACAGAATTAAATCGTTTTTTAGAGACATTATTTGGGCCATCAAAAAGTTCTTTCCAGAAGAGGAACCACCATTTTAGAGAAGGAGGAGTTCGGGCAGTAGTAAAAATC
>QGUT01000286.1 GCA_003242255.1 Bacillota bacterium | reverse complement strand
GTACATCCCTTGCGGTTCCGAATTCTAATTTTTTGAAAAGCTCGAGACATTCCTGGGGCTCGAGGTCGGAAAAAAGCTCGGCTATGTCGACGGGGTGGCTATCCTTTAAAAATTCCGCTGCTTTTATAAAATTACCTTCTTTTAAAAGCTGTTTGATTTCGTTCGAATTCAAGCCGGAGCCCATCTTTAAAACCTCCCGAATCCTACTGTTTTTTGAATCCCCAGGAACGTCACCGTAAGGGCAAAATAAATCAGCAGTGCTGTCACGTCGATAATGGTGGTTATGAACGGCCCGGAAGCGACGGCGGGGTCAACTTTCATCTTATAGAAAATCAGGGGAATCAAAACACCGATGAATGCTGAAATCACTATTGCAATGCTCATCGAAGCACCAACAACCAAGCTAAGGTGAAAATCCTTCTGCCATAAAGCAGCAACAGCAGCAATTATGGCGCCGCAAGAAATACCAACGAACATCCCAGCGAAAGTTTCGCTGATTAAAAATCTCATCACGTTCTTTATGGAAATTTCCCCTGTGGCAAGCCCCCTTACGGATAATGCCAGGGACTGGGTGCCCACGTTGCCGGCTGTGGCCATGAGCACGGGAATGAAGAAGGCCACTGCCATCACGCTTTCCAGAACGGCCGAATATCCATCTATAACAACCCCGGAGACCAGGTCTCCAAAAAGGCAAACCACCAGCCACGGAAGCCTCTTTTTTACAGCCCCCAATATATTGGTGGTAAGGAGTATATCGTCTTCCGGCGTTATTCCCGCCAGTTTATGGATGTCTTCCGTGGTTTCCTCTTCTAGCACTTCTAAAGCATCGTCCACCGTAACTATTCCCAGAATGCGATTTTCCGTGTCCACCACCGGTATTGCCAAAAGCGAATATTTGGAAATGAGCTTGGCCACCTTTTCCTGATCTTCATCCACTCTAACAGAAACCACTTTTTTATGCATTATTTCAGCAATCCTTTTATTTCTCGGAGCGGCGATGAGTTCCCTTAGGGACAAAACTCCAAGAAGGTGTTTTTCTTTGTCTACAACGTAGAGGTAGTATATGGTTTCAGCTTCTCTTCCAAACTTCCTTACATCTTCGATGGCCTCTTCCACGGTTATGTTGTCGTAAAGGTAAACATAGTCGGTGGTCATTATGCCGCCGGCAGAATCTTGAGCTAGTTTTATGAGGGAGTTTAGCTCCTGTTGATGCTCCTGTGGCAATTTTGCCATCAATTTCTCAACTTTTTCATCGGGCAGTTTCTGGAGCAGGTCTATTATTTCGTCCACCGACATATTTTCTAAAATTTTCACGAGATGCATTTCGGGAATCGATTCAATGTAAGGAATTCTCTCTTCGGGCTCGAGCTCTTCGAGCACTTCGGTGGCTTTTTCCAGGTCGAGCAGTTCAAAAAAAACCTTTTTATTTTCGCCTTTTACTTCTTCCAAAATCTCCGCTATGTCTGCCGGATGCAATCTAGACAGTATCCTTTTTATTTCGTCGGTTTTTCTAGACAGGATTAACTGTTTTAAAAGAGCGACCTCCTTTTCATTTTTCATCCACTTCCCTCCCCGATAAATTCGGGGCTACATCCTGCCGCAGGCGAGCGGCAAGATGGCCCCTAAAAATTTTAAGTTGTAAAGTTTACTACTAGGATCAACGTCCACCTTGCCGCTCACCTCTCTTTACAAAAAATTCCCTTCCTCCTCCGAAGGG
>QGUT01000285.1 GCA_003242255.1 Bacillota bacterium | reverse complement strand
CCACATAAATAAACACGAAGGATTTGAGCAGGTAATTTATATATACGGGAATTGCAACAGGCCTGACGAATCCCCTCAAGCTCAGTAAAAATATTACCGGCGGCACCAGCACCGCGAGCTGGTATAAAATCCACTCTACTTCTCCCTTTAATAACAGGATCCTCAGAATGCGGTTCTTTTTTTGAAGGTCGTAGGAAGAGGCTTTCTTGAATTTTTCTACTACCTGGATGTGTCCCGAAGCCCACCGAAGCCGCTGGCGGAAAAAAGCTTTATAATTCTGGGGCGTCTGTTCGGTGCTGATGTACGGGAAGTACTCGGGCCAGGCACCCTTTTCTAAGAAAGCCCGGACGCCTATTTCCAGGTCTTCCGTAAGGGCATTGTAGTCGAATCCCCCTATTTCGCGCAGGAGCCTGGACTCTATGAAGAGGTTCGTCCCGCCCACAAAAGGCAGCTGCTTCATTAGCCACGGCATATACCATTCGTGGGCCAGGGCCTGGTAAAGAGATGCCACTTTGGTGATAGGGCTCAGGAAAAAGAAATTTCGAACCTGGAAGACCGGCCCCTGCCACACGAGGTTTCTCTTTTCGGAGACCAGCCACCGGTAGGCTATATAGAGCAATACGTCCTGTTCCGGGTGACTTTCGGCGTCATAGAAACCGCAGATATCGGAATTTTTGTCTATAAAAGCTAGCCCGTAATTTAAAGCTCTTCCTTTGGTAGAAGGGACGGCTTTTCCGGTCAGCGTTCCGCCGTAATAACCGTCGAAATCGTAAGGCACCATTACGTGTTTCAAAACGGGCACGTTTTTTCTCTTTCTAAATTCCTTAATTTTTGCCTCCACCACCTGCTGGGTCGTAACGGGGGCGCCTTTTTGCAGTTCCTTTTCATCGGTTATGATTATAATCTCAAATAGATTGGACGGGTAATTTAAGCTGGACAGATGTTCGATGGTTTGACCGATCACTTCGGCTTCTTCCCGAGCAGGTACGAGGATGGAAAACATGGGAAGCTTTCTATTCTTTTCTTTTGCCAGTTTTTTCAATTCAAATAGAGTTACGGTTCGCCTTTTGGACCAGTAATTTTTCGTTGCGAAATTTTTCCACGCAAAATAGCGCAAGAACAGGAAGAAGAAGAAAACGTATAAACATACAGCAAATATGTATATTTTTTCTGGGAGCCCCATTTTGTTCTCTCCCCTAACAAAGCTTTAATTGACTTTCCCGAGAAAGCACAAGATAAATTATACACCCTGGGGGGGCACAAAACAAGTGAATTACAGAACTAAAACTCGGCAGCTTAAAGACCTAGGGGCTGAAAAGAAGAGCAAATGCTTCTACTACAGCAGCACAGCTCTAATTTCTTTTGATATTCCTCCTTTTTCGCTTTTTTAAAGGAAATCGAGGGGTCATCAATAAAAAGCCAGGCAAAAGTAGGAGCTCCTTTTAAACTCGCATTGCTAGAATATTACATTATTGTTACATTTTATTTTTAACCTGAAATTCGACCGGCCGCTTTCGTATCTATATAACGGAAGCCAAAATAACGAAGAGGAGGAATAAAATTGAAAAGAGCATTGGCGTGGTTAGTTTTAGCTGTGTTGTTAGCAACATCTACGGCAGCGCCGGCAATTGAAGCCAGAAAAAACGGCGTTTTCAGGGATTTGGGTAAGGAGTGGGAGTGGGCCCGTTTTGCCGTCAAAAGATTTAAGAAAAAGGCG
>QGUT01000102.1 GCA_003242255.1 Bacillota bacterium | reverse complement strand
TTTCGGCAACTTGCTCACTTCCACGCAAGACCTGGCAGGTGGATTTTCGGTGAAATAAGTGGCGTAAATTTCGTTGACTTTGGCAAAATCATTCATGTTGGTTATAAAAACTGTGGTCTTTACCACATTGCTGAAGTCCATGCCAGCGGCCTGGAGGATATTTTTTACATTTTCCATGACCTGCTTCGTCTGGGCCTCGATACCGCCTTCGACGATTTCACCGGTAGCGGGATTGATTGCTATCTGCCCGGAAGCAAATAGGAAATCCCCTATCATTATCGCTTGAGAATAGGGCCCTATGGCCTTAGGTGCTTTTTCGGTTTTAATTACTTGTTTCATTGTTCTTTTCTCCCTTCTTCAATTTTATTTTTTAGTTTAATCATCATCTTTTTTGTTTAGGTACCGGTATATGGTATTTTCCGAGGTCTTGAGGCATTTGGCCACCTCGGCAACCGCGCCTTTCAGCATAAAAACTCCCTTTTCGCTGAGTCTATGGACTACCCACATTTTTTCTTTGGGAGACATCCGTTCCGGAGGCACTTCCACCTCTGCCACCGTCTGCTGGATCAGGTCATGCATCAAGTCCTCCAGCGATAAAGTCAGGTGTTCCGGCATTTCTTTGACGTGTTTATCAGTATTTTGTTCCACGGAGTTTTTTTCTATTCCCATGATGAAATCATCGAGAAACTTCTTGGCCTCATGCGCCCCGCTTAAGTCTATATTGACGCAAAGCATTCCCAATATATTCCCGTCATCGTCTTTTATAAAAAAGGTAGATGAGCGAAGCACCTTGCCGTCTTTGGTTTTTGCAGGATAATTCAAGAGGTAGTCTTTTTCTTTATAAGCTTTTTCTTTTAAAAGTTTTAGCCCCAGGTCCGTGAGAGGGCCACCTACCTGGCGCCCGCTTATATGGTTGTTCTTGATCGCCACGATGGACGATTCCACATTGCTCACGTCGTGGAGCACTACTTCACAGAACGGGCCTGTAATACCTGCGATGAAATCGACGATAGGTATAAATTTTTTTAAGATTTCTTCCTTCTTATATTGTGTCATCTCAATAACATCCTCTCAGAGTATATATTCCACACAAAATGATAAAATCCTTCCTTCATAAAAAAATTTTTTTATTATAATGATGTTTCTTTTTCTTGATTAAACAATTTTTTACACCCTGCTCAATGAAATATCAGTGATGCGGCGCCTATCACGCCCACATCCTGCCCCAAAACAGCCCTTACCACTTCCAGGTTCTCTACGCTGGCAGCGAGAGCCGTTTCTCTCATAACTTTCAGCATTCTTTCATAAAACATATCCCACGCTTTCGTAAGGCCGCCCCCAATGGCAATCCGGCGGGGATTGTAAGCGTTGACCACATTGGCCAGGCCCACTCCCAAATAAAATCCCTCTTTTTCGACCAGCTCTCTGGCAAACTCGTCCCCTTCCCTGGCAGCTGCAAAGATATGTTCGGCCCTTACCTCTTCTTTTTTATAAAGGTCGGCCAATACCGTCTTCCTACCGGCAAGTATCCCCTCTCTCGCAAATCTCGCCATTGCCGTGCCGGAGGCGTATGCCTCAAAGCAGCCCCTGTTGCCGCACCCGCACGTCGGCCCTTCAAAATTTATGGTCATGTGACCTATTTCTGCGGCGCCTCCACTCTCGCCTCTTAAAAGTCTTCCACCGGCTATGACGCCTCCGCCGATGCCGGTGCTTATAGTAATATAGATGAAATTTTCTATGCCTTTTCCCACGCCGAAGAGGTGTTCCCCTAAAGCCGCTGCGTTGGCGTCGTTTTCAAGCTGTACGTTTATATTGAATTTTTCCCGCATTATGGAAAGGAGCGGCACCTCCTGCCATCCGGGAAGATTGGGCGGGTTTTTAACCACACCACTCCCGGCTTCCACGGGCCCGGGAACGCAAACGCCAATTCCCTCTAAATCGGCTAATGAAAGGTCCATCTGCTGAAGTACTCGGTAGACGCTTTCTTCCATCCTCTGGATAACCCGCTCGGGACCCTCCTTAGCGAGGGTGGGCAGTTCGATCCTGCACAAGACATGCCCTTCGCCGTCGACTACACCGGTTGCTATTTTCGTGCCACCCAGGTCTATTCCCACGGCTAATTCGCGCATGTCACTCCCTCCCCTTTTTTAAGCCTTTCCGCCGCATCCGAGGACGTTTCTGATTTTGTGCTGCACCACCTTTTTCACGGCATCCCTGGCTTCCCCCAGGTACTTCCTCGGATCGAAGACCGCCGGGTTTTCAGCAAGATACCGTCGCAGGGCCGCAGTCACCGCCAGGCGAAGATCCGTGTCGATGTTTATTTTGCATATGCCCATGCTCGCTGCTTTCCTCAGCATTTCTTCAGGCACTCCCTGAGCTCCCGGTATATCTCCTCCGTATTTGTTGCACATATCTACGTATTCCTGGGGGACCGATGAGGCGCCGTGAAGCACCAGCGGAAATCCCGGCAATTTTTCCATTATCTTTTGGAGCCTTTCGAAGTCGAGATAGGGTTCGCCTTTAAATTTATAAGCCCCGTGGCTGGTACCTATAGCTATGGCCAGGGAATCCACCCCCGTCCTTTCCACAAACTCCACTGCCTGGTCCGGATCTGTGAATATGGCGTCCCTCTCGCTCACCTTTACGTTATCTTCAACGCCGGCTATCTTCCCCAGCTCGCCCTCCACCACTACTCCCCTTTCATGGGCGTATTCTACCACTTTTCTGGTAAGGGCTACGTTTTCCTCAAAAGGAAGCCGGGACCCGTCGATCATTACCGAAGTAAAACCGTCGTCGATGCAGGCCTTGCATATTTCAAAATCCTCGCCGTGGTCGAGGTGAAGCACTATGGGAAGCCCTGAGTCTTCCGCCGCCGCTTCCACCAGTTTTTTAAGGTACACGGGCTTTGCGTACTTTCTCGCTCCTGCCGATACCTGCAGGATGAGCGGCGCCCTTTCTTCTTTGGCTGCTTCCACTATGCCCTGGATGATCTCCATGTTGTTTACGTTAAAAGCTCCTATTGCATACCCTTCTTCGTAAGCTCTTTTGAACATCTCCTTTGACGTCACTAGCGGCATTGCACGCACCTCCACTTTTTTTAATTTCGATTAGATTATATAATAATTTTACTAAAATGTATATCGAACCACCTTCAAATGTTATAATCTAAACGAGAAGGAAACGGAAGGGGCTGATCAAATGCCTCTGGAAACGAAAAAACCTGCGACAAGGGCTATAATTGCCGGCCTGATACCGGAAGGATGCGGGGAAGAAACACTGGAAGAACTGGTCCTCCTCGCAAAAACCGCCGGCGCTGAAGTCCTCGCAAAAGTCACCCAGAAGCGCTCCCGCAAGGACCCGGCCCACTACTTTGGCCCGGGAAAGGTCCGCGAGATCTCGGAGATGGTGAGGTCTCTCGAAGCCAATGCGGTTATTTTCGACGACGACCTCACCCCCGTGCAGATCCGAAATCTCGAAGATCTCTTAGGTGTACAGATAATCGACCGGACGACCCTCATCCTGGACATCTTCGCTCAGAGGGCCAAATCTTCGGAAGGCAAAATCCAGGTAGAGTTGGCCCAGCTTCAGCACCTGCTGCCGCGGCTAACCGGCAAGGGCGTGGAACTTTCCCGGGAAGGCGGCGGCATTGGCACCCGCGGCCCCGGCGAGACCAAGCTGGAGACGGACCGGCGGCACATCAGGAGGAGAATATCTCACTTAAAAAGAGAATTGGAGAGGATAAAGAAGAACCGGCAACTTTTAAGAAGTTCCAGAAAATACCCGGTAGTGAGTCTCGTGGGCTACACCAATGCGGGCAAATCCACATTGATGAACGCCCTGACCGGAGCCGGAGTATCTGCCAACGACCGGCTGTTCGATACCCTTGACACCACCGTGAGGGGACTTGAGCTCCCCGATGGCAGGAAGGTGCTGCTATCGGACACCGTCGGCTTCATAAGGAAGCTCTCCCACGAAATCGTGGAGGCCTTTAAGGCCACCCTTGAAGAAGTAAAGGAATCGGACCTTCTAATCGTGGTAGCCGATGCATCCAGTCCTTCCGTCGAAGAAGAAATTGCAACGGTGAAAAAGGTGCTCGAGGAAATCCGGGCCGGCGACATCCCGTCCATTCTGGCCCTGAATAAAATAGATAAGGTAGGCGATTTGTCCCTGCTGCAGCCCCTATCCTCCGGCGAAAATGCGGTGGAGATTTCCGCCATTAAGGGAACCAACCTGGACCTGCTGCTGGAAAAAATATGCGAATCTTTGCCTCAGAACCGGGAACGGGCTACGCTCCTGATCCCTTACGAATACGGCTTTTTGCTCAACGAGATATTCGAAAACGGCAGGATCACCAGGGAAGAGTATAAACCCGAGGGGATAGAAATCGAGGGGATGATCGATTCGATTCTCCTGAGGAGGCTGCGCAAGTACATTTCCGACCGCAATCGGCCATAAGGCTTTACAGAAATAGATAGCTGGAAAGGAGCACGCCCATGGAAAACTACCGCACTACCAGGAACTTCATATACGACCTGGCGGCGACTGTATTTTTCCTGTCGACCTATTACATACTGATGCCCGTGCTTCCCATTCAGATGCTGGCAGTGGGAATCAACAACCTGGTCATCGGCACCATTATGGGGCTCTTTTCCGTAACCTCGATGGTGGCCCGGCCCCTCGGGGGAATCTGGGTAGACACCATGGGGCGCAGAAAGCTGATGTTCCTTTCGATAATCCTATTTTTTACCACCCCTTTCTTTTTAAACCTTCCGGCAGTCACCATAGGTTTTAGCCTGGCCCAGCTCATCTACGGCTTCAGCATCGGAGCCTTCACCGTAGCCACAACCACCTTTGCCGCAGATATTTCATCTTCCGGCAACGTGGCCCAATTCATGGGCTATCATAGCATAGCCTGCATAGCGGCCAAAGGGCTCGCCCCAGCTGTAGGCGTGAGATTAATGAAAACCTACGGTTTTTCGACCACCGTCAGTACCACCGTCATACTGGCCTTGCTGGCCTCAATTTTCGTATTTTTGCTCCGCGATTTTAAGACAGGAGTTGAAAAAAATCAGTCCCACAGCTTCATCGAGGTTTTACTTAAGAAAGACGTCTACCTCCCCACACTGGTGCTCTTTAGCGGACTGGTCACCTTCGGTGCCATATCCGCCATGCTTCCCGTATTTGCGGAAGAGCGAGGCCTTGCTGGGATTGAATACTTTTTCGTGATAAATACCGCATCGGTAATATTTACTAGAGCGGTGCTGGGTTCCTGGAGCAAAAATTATTTAGAAAATTTGGTGTGCGCATCTCTGATCCTCCTTGCCATTTCCTTTATCTTCATGAGTTTCGTCGTAAATTTTTACCAACTCATCGCCGTCTCCGTAATCTACGGACTGGGCTACGCTATGCTGTTTCCCGTTTTAAGCGCCATTCTGGTGCTCCACATATCGCCCGAATACAAGGGGATGGCCCTCGGAATTTTCACCGCCGCCTTCGACCTGGGAGTAGCCGCGGGAACGACCATGGGAGGCTTCAGCCAGTACATAGATTTCAAGTACCTGTACCTCCTTTTAGCGCTGCTTCCGGCAGCAGGATTCTTCTTATTTAAGTACACCTACCTGCCTTTAATCCACCGGACTGAAAAATACGGTGAATCTGAGTCTTGACTTGCCCAAAAAAATGTGCTAATATAATTTCTGCAAACGCTGCGGGATGGTGTAACGGTAGCACCCATGACTCTGGATCATGTTGTCCAGGTTCGAATCCTGGTCCCGCAGCCATGGCCCTATCGTCTAGCGGTCCAGGACGCCGCCCTCTCACGGCGGAAACAGGGGTTCGAGTCCCCTTAGGGCTACCAATTAATTGCCAAGCTTTGAAAAAATATTCAAAAATTAGCCCCCTTTAGGAAATCCTAAAGGGGGTTTTTTCGTGAATCGCCTGTTTTTAGCTTGATCTCGCCCGGTCTCTACCCATATAGGACACCGCGAGGTTCCACAGCGGCAGGGCGAATAAGTATACAGCGTAGATTATACTGCTTTTAGGAGCGCCAATTGTGGTCAGCGGAAAGACCGCGGCGATGCTCCAGGGGATTAGGGGGCTCACTACTA
>QGUT01000284.1 GCA_003242255.1 Bacillota bacterium | reverse complement strand
CGATAAAGGCGCTGGCAGAGAGTTGAACATTTGCGGATTGTGTTGGTCTCCGGGGTCAATTCTATTAGAAGAAAAAATATTTAAAGTCACACGAGATTTTGGCCTGTGGGAAACTTAGATTTCATCCAGGCCAAGATAGTACGCAAGCGTTTAAATGGCCTAAAAGTGAATGAAAACGCTGAAGTTCAATAGAGAAGGTTATGAGTTTTTCTTCCCACTTCTTGGAAAAGAAGAGCAAGAAATCCTAGCAAAATTGCAGTGGTAAATGAAGGGAAGTATCAATCAATGACGGAGGTTAATTTGTATGAATGGCTAGATGGCCTCATAGTGAAAAAAGGATTTAATAGAGGATATAACCTCAACGACATCGGAAAGCGGCTCGAAAAACTTATCGATTATGTTTTTTCTGCAATTAAAGAATAATAGCACTTACTGGGCAAAACGGTAAGTGCTATTATTTTAAGATTATTTTCTTAGGCGGGTTATAGTACGATAATCAAGTCCAATTTTTTGTAAAAAATTTTTTACTTTTTTGGAGTTTTCCTTATGTCACTTAAAGTATTCGATCATTATCCTAGTATTTTTTGCCAGAAGTCCATTTTTCGTCGTATTCGTGAGCAATGCTCCAATTTGACGAAAGACTGATTTTCAGTTGGGAAATTCCTGATTACCCTTTAACGTCGGCGTATCTCTTCGTTTAGCCGAGTGTGGGATTTGATGGTAGAAAAGATAAGTTTTTGCCTGGATAAGACTCTACTCGTAACTTTTGAGGAATCGGGTATTAAAAAAATTCAAGGAAGAGGATATAAAGAAAGTGGATGAAGTATTCTCGCTGAAGGTAAACATCCATAACATGCCGTTTAAAGGCAGTAGATGTATGTAATGCCCTAATGGGGGGAGGATCCACAATAAAGCCTTGATAGAGCTTATGTAAAAAAAGTAAAAGGCAAAGTTCGATGCTATGCCTTTTACACTATATTGTTCTTATGGCAAACTCGGGGCAGGATTCGGTTTTCCTGTTTTGCTAAGAATGTTTTTTTCATAGCCTTCTCCACCTTAACTCGATTTTTGTAGATAAGAAAAACGTTCAGTACCATTGGCAGCCTATTATTCCAAAATGGATATTCCCTCATCTATAACCTTTTTAGCAATCTCCTTTGCATCGATTAGGGAATGGTCTGCGAAATTACCACACTGTATCTCATTTGCAGCCGGGACTTCATGTGCTTCAAGGACCTTTTTAAGGGAATTTTCCAAAGCCTTTTTAATTTCATATAAAGGCGTTTTACCGAATTTTATAAGGTAAAAGCCGGTCCTGCAGCCCATGGGGGAAATGTCTATTACTCCTTCAAGCTCTTCGCGCATGAACCCCGCCAAAAGGTGCTCCAAGGTATGCATCCCGCCTGTAGATATCGCACCTTTATTGGGGGTTATAAACCTTAAGTCGTATTTTGCCACTATATCTCCCTTTGGACCTTCTTCTGTGGCTGCTAATCTTACGTAAGGAGCCTTAACTTTCGTGTGGTCTAGCTCAAAGCTTTCAACTCTTTTCATGTTAATTTCGTCCCTCCTAAGTAAGGTAACATCGGTTACGTTTCAATTAGATTATACCATGGCCTTTTTTCTGGGAACAGTAATGACAAAGGTAGGGGCCTTTAAATGACGAATCGATTTTGGAAACCGTAAAGTCTTTGAGAAAGCGATAAAGGGCTCATTAAAAG
>QGUT01000283.1 GCA_003242255.1 Bacillota bacterium | reverse complement strand
GGAAGTAATAAATCCGCATAACAGAAGGAAGCGTGCCGGGACTCAACCCATCCATTTTGAGGTGGTCCCTGCCGGTACCCATGGCGTTTTGCAAATTGTCTATATTCCGTATGATGCCGTCTTGCTCAAAGAAAACGCCTTAAAGAATGAGGTAAAGAGGGATTTGAGATTTTTGCTTCTGGCTGTTGAAGAGCTATCACAGCGTGGCATAGGTGCCAAGACGAAGCTGGGGTGGGGGACCTTTGAGTTGCAAGAAAAGCATTGCTGTATCAACGGCAAGCTGGAGTTAGATGGCAATTTTGACGTAAAAGGGTGGTCAATATGCCAGGGCTGAATTTAAAGAACCTGAAAGATTACAGAGATGAAATTTTGAAGATAGAGATCGTTTCTCTTTTAGCTCTCTGGGACAAAATGAACCCCGATAAACTAAATAAAGCGAATATAATCTTGCACGGTCTAAAATCTCTGTCAGATTGGGAAAATGTTCTTAAAAATAAGACTGTAAAAATTCTGACGGAAAACTTTGATTTATGGAATGATTTTCTTAGAAGCTGGCGGGAATGGAGGTCACGGCGAAACAAAAATTATTTGTTGCAGGTGTTGTATGGCATTGGGGAAAGCTTAAACTCTGGTATTGATAAGGGGTCTCCCAGCGGCGATGTTAAAATTAAGCCGGAATATGAAAGGTGGATAGCCAATCCTTTTGGCAGCTTCAAGAAAAAGATAATCTATCTACAATGGGATGAAACCTGTATAAATAACAAATTTTCTGAGATAAAACAGTCCATAGATGGTTTGCTGGGTTCAGGCAATATATCCTGGGAAGATGTTACTAACATTAAAGAAAAAATCGAAAAAATTTTTTCCGGCTTATTGAGCGATGACAGGTTCCCTGCAAACGAAATATCGTTGTGGGACCAGGTTTACATGGCCACCACCATGTTCAAAGCCTCACTTGCAGAGTATGTTTTAAATAATGATATCGTCCAAGATTTGCCAAAAAGAAATGAAATAAAATGGCGTATCCTGGGCATTCAATATGATAAGCTGGGGCTTTCGGAAAGAGGTTATAAACCCGCTCAAATTCAATGGTACAGGGAAACGGCTAAAGAAATTGACGAAGAGGTCAAAAAACTCATGGAGTATGATTATCCCATAGGGAATGAGATATATCGGGACGAGACGGGGATATATTTTTTGATTGGTGAAAAACTGGGCGAAGATATTCCCGAGGATAATATTGGTCAACTGAATCCCGACCTGAGCGAGATATATGAACGGATATTGTGTATTTTCAAGCATAAATCTCTGGATGAATTCTACCCTGCAATTTTCGTTACCAAAGCCTCAAGGGGTCTTGTGAATTTGGGTTATCTTGTGGAAAAAGCCAGGGAGAACTTTTTGAAGGCTGACTGGCGCAAAAAGAATATCGAGATATGCATTGAAAACTCGAAAACCGGGAAAGCAGTGGGTATATGCCAGCTATGTGGGCAGAGAATGGTGTTTGAGTCGAATAGAAAAGATGAGAGCAAATATATTTGTAAAGAATGTGATAAAAATAAAACACAAGGGCGAATTAAAAAGTGGGTTGAAGATACTTCCAAAGAAACTATTTGGATGGATGAATTAAAAGATGAACATGGCAGAGTTGCGCTGGTAACGATGAAGTTTGAGCTAAAGCACTGGCTGAACGGGGATATGTTGAATAGTTTCCTGATTAATCAAACGGATTATTTG
>QGUT01000282.1 GCA_003242255.1 Bacillota bacterium | reverse complement strand
CGGATTTTTTTTCGGCAAAAGAATGGAAACATATGACATGTTTTATATAAATTTAAAAACGAAAATACTAAGCTTAAGACGCTTGTGGAGGATATAGAGAATATACTGCCCCTCATGGAAGAGGAAGAAGCCAGCGATATTTCAAAATTGCTGTATAAAATGAAAGATAAGTTGCTTGGCATTAATGCTTTTCGAATAGATAGCTTAGATAGAATGCATCGAATTTATGCTGAGTTTATCGAGTATGAGAATGCCCTTAAACAACGCTATGTCGCCAATATGAACATAACGTTCAGCTATTGTGAGAACTCCTTGATTTTGGCCAGTGGGAGCGTTTTTGTAACAGGGCGTGGAAGCTATCAATCCAAGATAGTTGCTAAAAACCGCATTATTTTCAAAGATCCCAAAAGTGTAGTATTGGGCGGAATGCTGGTAGCAGGCAAGGGGATAAAAGCCGGAATAGTAGGTTCTTCTACGGGCGTAAGTACTTATTGCAAGATTGTAGATGCTGATGGGAAATTTGATGCTGTATATTGTTATCCCAACACGGTATTGAAAATAAACGATAAAAAAGCAGAATCTTTGTTTTTAAAACGAGATATGGGGGTATAAATCTTTTAGAACGATTTGGGATTTTGAGCGGTGTGCCGTGTATATGAAAGGGGTTTTAAATAAACGATTTGTCGAGATAGGTGGCGTGTAAGAAAGCCATTTCACTGTAATATAAAAGAGACAAGGGAGTGAAAAGATGGATTACAATATCCTGATAGGTGGCGCGGCCGGTCAGGGGGTGGAGACCCTGTCCAGCGTGTTCGAAAAGGTGCTCCAGAGAAATGGCTTCAAGGTTTTCAGCATAAGGGATTACATGTCAAGGGTACGCGGTGGCCACAACTTCGTTCAGATACGCTTTGGAGACCAAGAGCTTTTTTCTCACGCAGATGAACTGGATGGCATAATAGCTTTGAACGAGGAAACGGTTGACCTACACATAGGCAGGCTTAAGGCGGACGGTTTTGTAATTTGCGATAAGCAAGTTGCTCACGCCGATGACAGGGTAATGGCGCTTCCCTTGATGGAGGTCGCCAGGCGGGTCGGAAATGCCAGGGTGTCAGGAAGCGCTGCTTTGGGAGCGGCACTAGCGCTGCTAGGCATTTCAGCGACCGAAGTTGAGGCCGTATATTCGAAGATCTTTCGGCCCGATATAGCAAGACAAAACGCCGAGGCCGTTTTGGAGGGCAGCAAGCTGGTACAGCCAAGGTACAACCTGTCATTGCCTGGGGATAACCTATCATTGCCGAAAAATAGCCTATCCTTGCCCAAGGAAGGCGAAAACATATTGATTAATGGCAACCAGGCTATTGCCCTCGGGGCCCTGGCGGCGGGCTGCAAATTCTATTCGGCCTATCCCATGACTCCGTCAACCAGCATAATGAATTATCTGGCTTCAAAGATGATGGACGCTGAAATAGTGGTTGAGCAGGCCGAGGATGAGATTGCTGCCATAAACATGGCCATCGGCGCTTCGTATGCAGGGGCAAGAGCCATGACTGGTACATCGGGCGGAGGGTTTTCCCTCATGGTGGAAGGGCTGGGACTGGCCGGCATGCTTGAAGTGCCGCTGGTCATAGCCGAGGTGCAGCGTCCGGGCCCGGTAACCGGATTTCCCACCAGGACCGAGCAGGGCGACCTGAAATTCGTGATTTCAGCTTCCCAAGGGGAGTTTCCACGCATGGTCATCG
>QGUT01000281.1 GCA_003242255.1 Bacillota bacterium | reverse complement strand
TATATTATCTAGCTCATAATTGAGTATTCTAAAAATTTTCCTTTTTATTGTCCTCATGACGTCGCACCACCTTTATCTATAGTATATCATTTATTTCGTAAAAATAACAAAAAATTTTAAAAGGAGGGATGAATCATGCGCGGACACATTCGCAAGAGAGGAAATAAATGGTGTGCCGTTGTCGACATCGGTAAAGATCCGCAAACCGGTAAGCGCAAACAAAAATGGTTGTCAGGCTTTAATAGCCCTGATGAAGCCGAACGTGCATTGGTAGAATTCCTTGCAAAGCTCTATAATGGGCAGTATGCTGACCCTCACAACATGACGGTTGAAGCCTATCTCAAGAAGTGGCTTGAAGATTATGCAAAAATAAAGGTGGCAAAAACAACGTTTGCTACGTACGAAGACGCTGCCAAAAACATTATACAGTACCTAGGTTCCGTTAAACTAGAGCAATTAAAACCCATGCATATCCAGGGCTATATTTCAAGGATGCTGGAAGAGGGATCTTCTGTCAGAGCAGTACGATACAATTATGCTATTCTGCGCGCCGCCCTTAATACTGCCGTAAAATGGCAACTGATAAGCGCAAACCCTTGCAATGCAGTTACCCCTCCCAGCAAAGTCAAAACTAAAATGCACACCTTGGATAAGCAACAGGTAGATACGCTTATAGAAGGGGCAAGGAATACGCCATTATTTATTCCAATTTTACTTGCCGTCACCTGTGGCTTGAGGCGTGGTGAAATCTTAGGACTTAAATGGGACAACGTAAACCTCAGAAATAACATCATAAACGTCACCCAGACAAGGGTAAGAGTGCCAAGTGGTGAAGAAATAATCGAAAAAGAACCCAAAAGTAGCCATAGCATTCGTACTATTGCTATCCCAGAAATGACAGCAAAAGCATTAAAAGAAGAATGGAAAAGGCAAGCCCAAAATAAACTCGCTCTTGGCGAAAAGTACAATAATCAAAACTACGTAGTTTGCTGGGACGATGGAACACCCTATGCACCGGATTACATCACTAAAGCTTTCAAAAAACTGTTGAAAAAACTCAATTTGCCCGATATACGCTTTCACGATTTGAGACATACACATGCTACATTGCTATTAGAGGAAGGCATCCATCCAAAAGTAGTCCAGGAAAGGTTAGGGCACTCTTCCATTACCTTAACGCTTGATGTTTATTCCCATGTTCTTCCTAACTTGCAACAGGAAGCGGCGCAAAAGATAGATGAAATACTCAAAGAAAAATAATTTTGTCGGTACACTTGAAAATTAAACAGTTTGCGCTATAATAGTTATGTGAGTAATTGATGTTTGCAAAATGTTTGCAGTCGGCATCAAGATTGCAAACATGATACCCGAAAAACCTTGAAAAATCAAGCATGCGCCCATAGCTCAGCTGGATAGAGTGACAGACTTCGAATCTGATTTAATCAACTTTAATAGACTTGATTAGAAATTATTTAACCCCTCAGACCTTGTAAAAATCAAGGTTTGAGGGGTTTTTCATATCATAAAAAATTCCCTTAAACTTATTTGACTTTATTTATTTTGTTTGCAGTTTGTTAGCAATCCAAAAACAAAAAGAGCGGTTATAACCGCTCCTTATTTTCTGCTTTGTATGCTATATATCCTGCGATTTTCCCAGAGGCTATTAACACTCCCTGTGGGGTGTACCTTGGCGACGGTACTGGCGGGTGCCATCTGGGAAAATCTGGGATACTTATAGCC
>QGUT01000101.1 GCA_003242255.1 Bacillota bacterium | reverse complement strand
GGATAAAAGAAGCCCCATCATAAAATTGTTTTATAAAGGCAGCCAGGATTTCTTTCCTCTCGGCTCCCTCGGTATTGCTCAGAATGAAAGGCTCCCGCTCAATGATATTTCCTTCTCGCACGAAAAACACCGTCAAGCACGTCGTATCGAATCCCCGCGCCATCGCTATGATGTCCTGATCAACCAGGTCGGTGGACGATATTTTCTGTTTTTCCAATACTTTTTCCAAGGCTGCGATCTGATCTCGATAGACTGCCGCCGCCTCAAAATTTAGAGAAGATGCCGCTTCTTCCATTTTGGCTTTCAAATGACCCAAAAGCTGCTCCTTCTTTCCCTCTAAAAACATCACCACATTTTTTACAAGTTCTCCGTATTCCTCCTCTGAGATGAAACTCTGGCAGGGAGCAGCACAAAGCTTAATGTGATAATTAAGACAGGGCCGTTCTTTCAACGGAACCCGTCTCAAATCCTTTTTGCAGCTCCTGATGGGGAAAATTTTTCTGAGCACATCTATGGCTTCGCGCATAGCTTTGGCATCTACATAGGGCCCAAAATATTTTGCTCCATCCTTCTTCACTCTTCGCACAACCTCTATTCTAGGAAAGGGCTCGTTCGTCGTTATTTTTATATATGGGTAATGCTTGTCATCTTTTAAAAGAATATTGTACTTAGGCCGATAGAATTTTATCAGGTTGCACTCCAAGATGAGCGCTTCCACTTCCGAATCGGTGACGATATATTCTATGTCTTCTATATGTGAGACCATAGAACTTACTTTAGGAGGCAGGCTGTCTCCCGATTTAAAATAGGAGCGCACGCGATGTTTTAGAGACACCGCTTTACCTACGTAGATGACCTTGCCGCTCTTGTCTTTCATTATATAAACACCGGGTTTTTCCGGAAAAGTATCTATCCTTTCGGGATTGAACATAAAAAATCCCTCCCGCCTTTATTATACCATAAGCGAGAGGAAGTATTATGCATCAGGTATGCGCCACGTGGGCAAACCCCTCTTTTATGATGTGGATAACGTGGTCATCATCTAACGAATAGTAGACCTGCTTTCCTTCCCTCCGGAATTTTACCAGGTGAGCCACTCGAAGCACCCTCAAGTGATGGGATACGTTGGATACGGTCAGTCCCAATATAGCCGCAATATCGCAGACACACAATTCATCCTGGGTAAGAAGAAAAACGATCTTAAGCCTTGTTTCGTCGGCGAGAACTTTAAAAAGTTCAGCCAATTCATTGGTGTGAGGAATGGTACCCGACAATTTGTTCACTTTTTCCTCGTCAATACAGATGATCTCGCACACATCCGGGGATTTGTTTTTGTTGCCCATATTTTTCACCCTCAAAAATTGTATTTGTGATAAATATAACTTATTTTGTTCACTTTGTCATCATTAATTTTTTAAGTATCTCGTGCCAACCCACATCAAACAGGACTTTCATAAAATTCCATCAAAATGGTTGAATCTATTAACGATTATACAATAATTATACTAAAAAATCAGTATTTTTTAAGCAACAAAAATGCCGTGAATTTGTTCACGGCCAATACATCTTTCAAAGATTATTCTCATTTAATGTACAAATCTTCTTCTTCCAAATTTCCTTCCCACAGATACTTTTTCGTCTCAGCTACTATAACGCCGCTCAGAGCAATGAGGGAAATTAGATTCGGTATGGCCATCAACCCGTTAAAAATATCGGCAAAGCTCCATACTAGATCCAAAGTAGCAACGGAACCGATAAATGACGCAATTACCCAAAGCCAACGGTAAGGCGTTACAGCTCTAACGCCGAAGAGATATTCCACTGCCTTTTCGCAGTAATAGGCCCAGCCCAATATGGTGGAATAAACAAAGGTCAGCAACCCTATAGTCAACGTGATAGGCCCGATAACGGGTATTTGCTCGAAAGCCGCCTTCGTCAACTCCGCCCCTTTAAGGCCTGTCTCCCAGCTTCCAGTAACAACAAGGACTATACCGGTCATTAAGCATATAACGACGGTATCCCAGAAAGTTCCGGTCATTTGGACAAGGGCCTGGCGGACGGCGTTTGGAGTTTTGGCAGCAGCGGCAGCAATGGGAGCACTTCCCATCCCTGATTCGTTGGAAAAGAGACCCCTTGATACGCCGTACCTAATGGCGTGCATGACTGTCGCCCCTGCAAATCCACCTATGGCAGCATGACCGTTAAAAGCGCTTCTTAATATTAAAGCTATAGCTGAAGGAATATTTGCTGCATTCAGGGCCAGTATGACAAGGCATCCGGTCACATAAACTATGGCCATGAAGGGCACCAGCATTTCGCATACCCGCGCAATGCTCTTTATTCCGCCTATGATTACGATGCCAGTAAAGAAAGCTATAACTGCGCCTGTGATCCAGGTAGGAACGTGGAAAGTAGCGTTGACCAAATTCGATATGGAGTTAGCCTGCACTGTACATCCTATGCCGAAACCTGCTATCGCAGTAAACAGCGCAAAAAGGACGCCGAGCCATTTCATATTTAAACCGCGCTCCAAGACGTACATCGGACCTCCAGCCATCTGCCCCAATGCGTTTTTCGTCCTGTACTTTACGGAAAGCAGAGCCTCGGCATATTTCGTCGCGATCCCGAAAAGCCCGGATATCCAGAGCCAAAACACCGCTCCGGGGCCACCCCAACCAACCGCCGTTGCAACCCCCACAATGTTGCCGGTACCGACGGTAGCGGCAAGAGCTGTGGTCAAGGCGCCAAAGTGGCTAACATCGCCCTCGCCCTCCGATACTCTCGTCAAAGACAATTTTATCGCTGGGAATATATACCTTTGAATATATTTCAATCTAAATGTCAGATAAATATGAGTGCCTACAAGCAACACCAGCATCGGAGGGCCCCACACTATGTCACTCAATTGGCCCAGAATTTTCTCCAATGCCTCCAATCTCATCTCTCCACAAAAAAATTTTTTATCATCCTTTTGAGCTCACAATTTTTGCCTACAAACCCCCCTTAGCATTTTTAAATTTTCAATATATAACGTTTATACTATAATATTTTTACCAATAATTTTATATTACGATTTTTCCTAAAACAAGTCTATTTTTTGTAATTTTTTGTCTTAAAATGACTCTATTTTTTTGAAATATTTCGTCTTGACTCCCATTTTTGAAAGGTGTTTATAAATTAAAATAGAATGTTTTATAATAATATTAGAGTCAATTTTTAGTCCGGGGGGTTCTCTGTGAAAAAATACAGGTACAGAATACGATTTAAAGACCGATTAGGTATGGTAAGGGATATTTCAGAAATCATAGCTCAAGAAGGAGCAAACATAGTATCTCTGGAAGTGAAACAGGGTGAAATTTACCTCCAGGTAGAACCCCTTCCGCAAAAAAGGCTTTCCAAAATAATCCAACGCATTTCGCTCATCCCCGACGTCTATGAAGTGACCCCCGTAGAATGGATGCCCCAAGAGCTCGCCGAACAGCAGCTCAGGACAGTTATAAATTCTGTACAGGAAGGCGTGCTTTCGGTGAATAAAAATTTAATCATCGATACCTGCAACGACACAGCAATGCAAATTTTAAATATCAACTACTCGCCGGTAGGCAAAATATTATACGAAGTAATAAAACTTCCAGACGAAATCGTGGAATCTATAGCTTGTGGGGAATCCCTGGAACAAAAAGAGGTTTCCATCAATTCCTCTAGGGGTTCAGTGCGAATAATGATCAACTCCAAGCCCATCTTGGACGCCAAAGGAGAAACCGCAGGCGCCGTTCTGACGATAATGAAGATGTCCGAAATTCGGAGGCTGGCCCACTCTTTGATGCGGCCGGTAATGGTCACTTTCGACGATATAATACACAAGAGCAGGAAAATGAGTGGAATAATAGAACTGGCCAAGACCGTTGCTAAAGGGGACTCTACCATACTGCTGAGAGGGGAAAGCGGCACCGGCAAAGAACTTTTTGCCCGGGCAATCCACATGGAAAGCCCACGAAGGGAATATCCCTTCGTGGTGGTGAACTGCGCGGCTATCCCGGACACACTGCTGGAGAGCGAACTTTTCGGCTACGCCGATGGCACTTTTACTGGAGCTAAACGGGGAGGACGCCCGGGTCTTTTTGAATTTGCTCATAAAGGTACCATTTTCCTGGACGAAATAGCGGAAATTCCCCCGCACATCCAGGCCAAGTTACTGAGAGTCCTGCAAGAAGGAAGCGTCCGAAGGTTGGGTGAAATGGAAGAGATAAGAGTAGATGTGAGGATAATAGCAGCCACTAACCGCCCTTTGGAAACGATGGTTTCTAGAGGTGATTTCAGGGCTGACCTATTTTACAGGCTCAACGTCATACCAATTTACCTGCCCCCTTTGCGGGAACACAAAGAAGATATCCCGGCGCTCGTGGATCATTTCATAAAAAAATTCAACCAGAAATTCAATAAATCCGTCCAGGGCATTACTCCCGAAGCCCTAAAGCTCATCATGGACTACAGCTGGCCCGGCAACATAAGGGAACTTGAAAATGTCATGGAAAGAGCCATGAACCTCTGCAAGGATCACATTATTAAGACAAAAGATATAATAATAAATTCAACCCCGTTCTTGTTTTTACATTCCGAAAAATACCTGCTGTTGAAAGAGATTGTCGAGGAGACCGAAAAGGAGGCGCTGCTCAGAGCTCTCAGCCAGGGGGGTAGCGCCCGAAAGGCGGCGAAAATATTGGGAGTCTCCCATACCACGGTAATTAAAAAAATGAAGAAATATGGAATTACATTAGAATGATTCCATAATGGAAACTTTAGTTTCCACTTAATCTCCTTGAAATATCGGCCGGAGGGCGTCAGCCCTGTTGGCATAAATTTTGCAATTGAAATTATATGATAAATTATTCTGTAAAAAACAAGGAGGTAAAAAATGATAGTTGGCGTCCCCAAGGAAATAAAACCTCAAGAAAACCGCGTAGCCATTACTCCCGCTGGCGTCGACGCCCTCGTCAGGGCAGGTCACAAAGTGTTAATAGAAAAGGGCGCGGGTGAAGGAAGCGGAATTTACGACGAGGATTACCAAAAGGCCGGCGCCGAAATAATGCCTTCCGCCGAAAGCGTCTGGGAAAAGAGTGATATGATAGTTAAAGTAAAGGAACCGCTGCCCAGTGAATACAAATACTTCAGAGAAGGGCAAATTATCTTTACCTACTTGCACCTCGCTCCCGAACCCGAACTGACCAAGGCTTTAATGGATAGCAAGGTCGTCGCAATTGCCTATGAAACGGTGCAGAAAGATGACGGCAGTCTGCCTTTACTCACCCCGATGAGCGAAGTGGCGGGAAGATTGGCCATACAGGAAGGAGCCGCCTTTCTCGAAAAATTCCGCGGCGGGAAGGGCGTGCTCTTGTCGGGAGTGCCCGGAGTTCCTCCCGCTTCAATAGTGATTGTAGGAGCAGGCACAGTGGGCACCAGCGCCCTCAAAAGAGCTGTCGGCATGGGTGCGAGAGTCACTATACTCGATATAAACGTAAACAAACTCCGGTATTTGGACGACATCTACCAGGGGCGCATCGAAACTCTCTACTCCAACCGATTCAATCTTATGAATGCCATAAGTAAAGCGGATCTGGTGATATGCGCAGTGTTAATTCCAGGAGCCAAGGCTCCGAAGCTGGTCACCAAAGAAATGGTAAAAGCCATGGAGCCCGGCAGCGTCATTGTAGATGTGGCCATCGATCAAGGGGGCTGCGTGGAAACCATAGACCAACCCACGACTCACTCCGATCCGGTTTTTGTAAAACACGGAGTAATCCACTACGCCGTATCCAACATGCCTGGGGCGGTGCCGAGAACTTCAACTTTTGCCCTCACCAATGCAACCCTTTCTTACGTCCTGGAACTGGCGAACAAAGGCTGGAAAAAAGCCGTAATGGAAAACAAAGCTTTAGCGCGCGGCGTAAACGTACTTAACGGAAAAATCACCTATAAAGCCGTGTCCGAAGCTCACAATTTGCCCTACCATCCGCTGGACCAAGTCCTTTCGGAATTATAAAAAAAACCCCTTTCCGGTAAACCGGAAAGGGGTTTTTTATCTGGCAGTGGGTATTGTAAAACAAAAAACGGCTCCTCTTCCTTCCTGATTTTTGGCCCAGACTTTCCCCCCGTGAGCCTCCACGATCCCTTTCACTATAGAAAGTCCAAGTCCTGTGCCGCTGCTATCCCTGGTTCTCGCCTTGTC
>QGUT01000100.1 GCA_003242255.1 Bacillota bacterium | reverse complement strand
CATAATCGCGGTGTCCCAGTGCGCTCCGGGGGCCGTCGCCATAAATTCTTCCATTTACATAGGATACAGGCTTTACGGCTATACTGGGGCAGTTGTTGCGGCTTTGGGCACCGTACTTCCGTCCTTCATAATAATTTTACTTGTGGCCGTGGTATATGCGGAAGTAAGGGAGATTCCTGCAGTGCAGAAAGCTTTCAGGGGGGTGTATCCCGCCATAGTGGTGCTGATCCTGAGCGCTGCCGTCAATCTCAGAAAAGCGGCATTTAAAAGCCTGGCCGATGTGGTGGTAGCAGCCGTCTGCCTCGCGGCGCTCTTCATATACGACGTGCATCCCGTATTTACCGTTCTCGCCGCGGGAACGTTCGGAATCCTTTTTAATTGGAGAAAGGAGCAGCGGGAAGAAGGCGATAGCAGGTGATTTTGTTAAGGCTTTTTTGGGCCTTTTTTAAAATCGGCCTTTTCAGTTTCGGCGGCGGCTACGCCATGATACCTTTCATCCAGCGGGAGATAATTGATGTAAACGGATGGCTCACCCTGGAGCAGTTCATGGACATAATCGCCATATCCCAGATGACTCCGGGCCCCATCGCCGTCAACGCGGCTACTTTTGTGGGCTATAAGATCGCGGGATTTTGGGGCTCCGTATCGGCCACCTGCGGGGTGGCCGCTCCTTCGGCGATCATAATTCTGACCCTGGCGTTCCTGCTCAAAAAGTACAGGAGCTTAAGGTGGGTAGACAATTTTTTTGTGGGGACCAGGCCGGCGGTTATCGCCCTCATCGTGAACGCCGCCTACTCGCTGGGCAAAAATTCCATTCTGGGAATTAAGGATGGGCTCATGGCTCTGCTCGCCTTGCTGGGACTTTACGTTTTTAAGATAAATCCAATACTGTTGATATTTATAGCCTCCCTTGTGGGAATATTGCTTTACTGAGCGGGGAAAGTGATATCATGGAAACAAAACTCATCAAAGTAAACGGCAAACAGCCCGATTTGGAAAGCATCCGCATGGCTGCGGACGTCATAAGACGGGGGGGACTGGTCGCCTTTCCCACGGAAACGGTGTACGGCCTCGGAGCCAATGCCCTGGACGGGGATGCCGCCCGCAAGATATACGCGGCCAAAAACAGGCCCCAGGACAACCCGTTGATAGTCCACATTTCGGCCTGCGAAGAGATAAAAGGACTGGTGAAAGATTTGCCCGAGAGAGCTCAAATTTTGATGGAGAGGTTCTGGCCGGGGCCCCTCACCCTTATCCTCGAAAAATCGGATAAGGTTCCCTACAGCACCACCGGTGGCCTGGACACGGTGGCGGTCAGGATGCCGAGGCACCCGGTGGCTCAGGCGCTCATAAAGGAGTCGGGAGTGCCGATTGCAGCTCCGAGCGCTAATCTATCGGGAAAGCCCAGCCCTACCAACGCCCAGGACGTGTACGAGGACATGGCCGGGAGGATCGAAATGATCCTGGACGGGGGTCCCTGCGAAGTCGGCGTGGAATCCACGGTCCTCGATCTTACCGGCGATGTCCCGATGATATTGCGGCCCGGAGGAGTGACCATAGAAGAACTGAATGAAGTGCTGGGCAGGGTGGAGCTGGACCCTGGCCTTCAGCCCGGGCAGAGGCCCAAATCACCGGGCCAGAAGTACAGGCACTATTCGCCCAAAGCTCCAGTGCTGGTGGTGGAAGGTCCGGTGGAAGCCCAGGTTGAAAAGATTACGGAGATGGCGAAGGAACTTTCGGCGCAGGGCAAGAAAGTGGGCATAATGGCTACCGCCCAGACGCGGAAGTTTTATGAAACGGGATACGTCTTCTCCGTGGGGGACAGGAACGCCCCCCTGACCATATCGGCCAATCTTTTTTCAGTGTTGAGGAAGTTCGATCGGATTGGGGTAGACCATATACTGGCAGAGGGTATTCCGGAGAGTGGCCTGGGCCTTGCGGTCATGAATAGGCTCAGGAAAGCCGCTGGGTATAATATAATTAAGCTGGAATGAAAATTTTGGGAGGAAGCTCTGGATGAAAAGAGTGCTTTTCGTGTGCACCGGCAATACCTGCCGCAGCAGCATGGCCGAGGGCCTTTTTAGGAAAATGGTAAAGGAACGGGGAAAAGAAAAGGAAATAGAAGTGGATTCCTGCGGAATTGCTGCCATAGCGGGGATGCCCGCTACGCCTCAGGCGGTAAAGGTGATGAAGGATATCGGCGTGGACATTTCCTCCCACCGGGCGAAGAACCTTTCCGAGGAGCTTTTAAAGGCCGACCTGATACTTACCATGACCAAGAGCCACAAAGACTACATTGTAGATAAATTCCCCTATACTAAGGGAAGGGTCTTCGTCCTCGCCGAATTTGCCGAAGACGAAGGCGATGAAGGGGTGGATATCGCCGATCCTTACGGCGGCGATGAGGAGACCTATCGCCGGGTAGCCCAGGCATTGAAGGAAAAGCTGGAAAAGGTCCTCGAAAAACTGGACAGGACCTGATGGTTTCCAATATAATGGTGTTTAGAGAAAGGGAGGTATTTTGATGAAAATTGCTGTAGCCAGCGACCACGGTGGATTTGCCCTGAAAAAGGAGATCGTCAAATTTTTGCAGGAGAAAGGCCTCGAATACGAGGACTTGGGCACCTACACCGAGGAATCGGTGGATTACCCTGAAATCGCCTTTAAGCTGGCCGAAGCGGTGGCAAAAGGCGAGTACGACCGGGGCATATTGATCTGCGGGACGGGAATCGGAGTGACCATTGCCGCCAACAAAGTGAAGGGGATTCGGGCTGCTCTGTGCCACGACGTGTATTCGGCCCGGATGTCCAGGGCTCACAACAATGCCAACGTTCTGACCCTGGGAGGCAGGGTGATAGGACCAGAACTGGCCCGGACCATAGTGGAAGAATGGCTCATGGCCGAATTTGAAGGAGGGCGTCACCAGAGGAGGTTGGACAAGATAGCCTCCTACGAAGAAAATCGGTGAAATGCCCTATATAAATTTTTAGAAATGGGGGATAGGATGAAAAACGTATACGTCATTGACCATCCCTTGATACAGCACAAATTGGCCCTTATAAGGGATGAGAGGACAGGATCTAAGGAATTCAGGGAATTGGTGGAAGAAGTGGCCATGCTGATGGCCTACGAAGTCACCAGGTATCTGCCGCTGGAAGAGGTTGAAATAAGAACGCCCATTGGCCCATGCATGGCGAAGATGATTTCCGGCAAAAAGCTGGGGGTCGTCCCCATCCTGCGGGCGGGCCTGGGAATGGTCAACGGCCTTTTGAAGCTGATCCCTGCGGCCAAAGTGGGCCACATCGGCCTTTATCGAGACCCCGAAACCTTACAGCCGGTGGAGTACTACTGTAAATTGCCGGCCGACGTAGGCGAAAGGGAACTCATTATCGTCGATCCGATGCTGGCCACCGGCGGTTCGGCGGTTATGGCCGTGGATTTGCTAAAAGAAAAGGGAGCTAACTCCATAAAACTGATGTGCCTCATCGCGGCGCCGGAAGGGATAAAAGCCCTCCACGATAAACATCCGGATGTGGATATTTATACTGCAGCGATCGACGAGCGCCTCAACGACCACGGATACATAGTCCCGGGTCTGGGGGACGCCGGCGACAGGCTCTTCGGCACGAAATGAAAAAGCAGGAAAGGCCCCCCTGGGACGATTATTTTATGGAGATAGCCCGGGTGGTGGCCAAAAGGTCCACTTGCCTCCGGCGCAGCGTAGGAGCTGTCGTGGTTTTGGAAAAGAGAATACTCACTACCGGCTACAACGGAGCGCCGACGGGCCTGGCCCACTGCCTCGAAATAGGGTGCCTCAGGGAAAAGATGGGCGTTCCTTCGGGGGAAAGGCACGAACTCTGCAGGGGGCTGCACGCCGAACAGAATGCCATAATCCAGGCGGCGGTCTGGGGAATTAGCATCAAGGGTGCCACTTTGTACGTGACGTGTCAGCCCTGCGCCCTTTGCGCTAAAATGCTCATCAATGCCGGAATTAAAAAGATCGTGTACGAAGGGGAATACCCCGATGAACTGTCGATGGAACTGCTGAAGGAGGCGGGCATTGAGGTCGTAAAGTACCGGCGGAATTGACAAGCAGGCGTTTGTACACTAAAATAAGAGGAGCGGAATTTGGCTAAAAACGTAAAGGAGCGATAAAAATGCCATTGTATATATACGCCTTTATAGTGTCGATGGCCTTATCGTACCTCGCCACTCCCAAAGTCATAGACCTGGCCTGGAAGATAGGTGCCATCGACGTGCCGAAGGATGCCCGACGAGTTCACAAGAAACCCACGCCGCGGTTGGGCGGCCTGGCAATTTTCGCCGCATTCACGGCAGTCGGTTTGCTCACGCTGCCCCTCGAGCAGAGTTCCATCCAAGGCATGCTGGTAGGCGGAGCGATTCTGGTGATAGTAGGTGTACTGGACGACGTGTACGGGCTCCCCGCCAAGGTAAAACTGGCCCTTCAGACGGTGGCAGCGTATATTCCGGTCCTCTTCGGGTTGAAGGTACAGTGGGTCACCAATCCTTTCGGAGGCATGTTTTACCTCGGCCAGTGGAGCGTTCCGGTTACCCTGTTCTGGATAGTGGGCATAACGAATACGTTGAATTTCATCGACGGCCTCGACGGCCTGGCGGCAGGTATCGCCGCTATAGCGTCGATTACGATGATGCTGGTCAACGCGAGCCTGGGGCAGGTCAACGCCACTTTAGTTACGGCCTTGCTGGCGGGAGCGGCCCTGGGATTCTTGCCCTACAATTTCAACCCGGCCAAAATCTTCATGGGAGATACGGGGTCCATGTTTCTGGGATACATGCTGGCAGTGGCAGCTGTAGACGGAGCGGTAAAGAGCGCCACGGCCATAGCGCTTATAGTTCCGATTCTGGCGCTGGGACTTCCGATATTCGATACCGCCTTTGCCATAGTGAGGAGACTCGCCAAAGGAAAGCCCATCATGCAGGCCGACAGGGGCCACATCCACCACCGGCTGCTGGATGTGGGCTTTTCCCATAGACAGGCTGTCGTCTACATGTACCTCATGAGCCTGGCCCTGGGGCTTTGCGCGATTATAATGATATGGGCGGGAGTAAAGCAGGCTTTCCTGACCCTGGCCATCTTTTTCGTCGCCTTTTTGGTAGGGGGAAGGCAGTTCGTCGTCTCGCACGACAAGAAGTCTCAGCATCTATAGAAAAGGAGAATAAGCTTTGGATAGAATAAAAGTTTTGACTGTCTTCGGCACCAGGCCCGAGGCCATAAAAATGGCCCCCCTGGTGCAGGAACTCAAAAAAAGCGCGCACATAGATTGCAAGGTGGCAGTCACAGCTCAACACCGCCAGATGCTCGACCAGGTGTTGAGCCTTTTTGATGTGGAGCCCGATTACGACTTGAATATAATGAAAGAAAGGCAGGGCCTGTTCGAAATCACTACTAATGCGCTTTTGGGGCTAAAGGACGTGCTGGAGGATTTGAAGCCCGACCTGGTCCTGGTCCACGGGGACACCACCACCACTTTTGCGGGAGCTCTGGCGGCCTTTTACATGCACGTAAAGGTGGGGCACGTGGAAGCGGGCCTCAGGACCCACAACAAGTGGCTGCCCTTTCCCGAGGAGATGAACCGCAAGCTCACCGGAGCCATCGCCGACCTGCACTTTGCGCCGACGGCGACGGCAAAGGAAAACCTCCTCCGGGAGGGGGTTGACCCGAGGACCATTTTCGTGACGGGGAATACAGTGATAGATGCCCTGAGGACTACCGTCAAAAAAGACTACTCCTTCAGGCAGCCGGAGCTCAATGTCCTGGATTACGATAAAAAGCGGGTAGTTCTGGTGACGGCCCACAGGAGGGAAAACCTGGGGAAACCCCTGGAAGATATATGCCTCGGACTCCGGGACCTGGTAGAGCGCAATGGGGATGTAATCCTAGTTTATCCCGTCCACCTGAACCCGGCGGTGCGGGATACGGCTCACGCAATCCTGGAGGGCCACGAGAGGATAATCCTCCTTCCTCCTCTGGATACCGACGAACTCCACAACCTCATGGCCCGGTGCTACATGGTTATGACCGACTCAGGGGGACTCCAGGAAGAAGCTCCGTCCCTCGGCAAGCCGGTGCTGGTCCTGAGAAATGAAACGGAGCGCCCGGAGGCTGTGAAAGCCGGCACTGTAAAGGTTATAGGTACGGCCAGAGAGAAAGTACTGAAGGAAGCTGAAATCCTGCTGAACGATGAGGAAGAATATTCCCGCATGGCCAATGCGGTAAACCCCTACGGCGACGGATT
>QGUT01000280.1 GCA_003242255.1 Bacillota bacterium | reverse complement strand
TTTTCGAAAAATACCGCCGAGCCGTCGTTTAGGACGCTGTTGGTATCGATAATTATCACATCATAAAGGTTTTTAAGAGCCTCAATGAACCTGGCAATAAATTCATGCGTGAAAATACTTGATTCAGTAATGCGTCTTATTCCCGGTATTACGTGAAATCCGGCCGGATGTTTATAGACGTAATTTTCAAATTCTTCCTCGCCTATATCGCTTAGGGCCGAATACCAATCGGATATGCTGTATTTATGCTTTATCTGCAGCATTACTTCAACGTTCGCCCAGACATCGAAATCTGCTATTACTACTTTTAGTTTCTTTTCAAGAGTCGAAATGAGGCCTGCAGTATTAACCGCTAGAGTCGTTTTACCCACTCCGCCTTTGGGGGAATAAAATACGATTACTTCTTTTTGCACGTCTTCTGAGTACTTGGTTATATAGTCGCTTCCGTACTTTTCTATTTTTTGGAGCGTTTCCGCTAAATGTGCAGGGGTCAGCGGTTTTTTCAACACTCCACTCAGCCCATTGGATACTGCACGCTGGAGTATGTCGAGGCTGATATAATCGGATGCCACAAATATTTTGATGTTCTTGTACCGTTTCCTTATTTCTATTCCGTTTGCTATACCACCGCCTCTGATATCGGCATCGATAATTACCGCATCCGGAGAAAGTTCGTCTATCAATGCAAGAGCTTCTTCTATCGAATAGCTCACGCCGCATATTTTGTAATTGTATGACAGACTCCTTACGCTATCTTCCACAAAACTAGCGTTGCCCAATAAGAGGATTTTCAACTATTGCCCAACCTCCTTCCGAATTTATCCAGATAGCCGGAATTCGTAACCCTTCTCATAACTTCACACCGATATATTTTGAAAATCCTCATCTGAAAATAACCATAAAGGTAAACATAAAATAAATAAACACCGTAACTTTCATACTTTCTTGCTTCAATCTACATAAGGATTTTCAATCACTGCCCAACTTCCTTTCGAATTTGTCCGGGCAGCCAGAATCCATACCTCTCCAACCAGTCCGCCCCCGTTACTCCTTTCGTCTCGGATGCTTGTATGTCAGTTTCATATCCGTTTAGAGAGTATCTCAACGTGCCGGAAGTCAACGCAAATGCAATATCTTCAATTTGCTGAGGCGTTAGTGCCACGATTAATATTCCTTGACCTGCGTCGTTCGGTTTTTCTACCTTAAGCACCAATACGTTGCGCGCTACCGTTTTACCTACTCCAACAACCCCCCCGCTAGTCTCGATTTTTACCGATGCAATTATGTCGATTCTATCTCCTTCAGAAATTTCTCCACCTACTCCGGTTTCCTTAGTGTACGGAAGGGCAAAAGCTCTGAGCGAAGGGTCTTTTAAATGAGTCAACTTTGCTGTTAAGAGGGAGTCGATCTTCTGGTCGGCTATTTTACTTGTCCTTATCACATCCCCAGCAGCAACGGGCCATATAAGGTACCTGCCTTGAAGTTCTGATATGCTTGCGGTAGAATCTTTTGGCACGGAAATCCTGGGCAGCTCGACCAACTTTAAATCGTCAGCATTAATTTTTTTGTAAGCAGGAATATCTCTGGCAGCTACAACAACCTGGACAGTATCCGTATATTTTTTTACTATGCTTACAGCCGTATAAGCCGCGGCCAAGCCGAGTATAACCGCAATCAGGGTAAATATAGGGATTTGGTTTTTTCTGCTAATTTTCGGACACTTCCTTGCTTTTTGGTTGTTTCATTTATTTTTTTCTTTTTTATAAACCGG
>QGUT01000279.1 GCA_003242255.1 Bacillota bacterium | reverse complement strand
TGCCCCCCCACCCTTTTTTTTCCTTTTTTCCTCACGCCCTGTCGATGCTCTCCATGATATGGTGGAGCCTATCTTCAGTGCTCCCCACGGGCAGGAGCAGGGTTATGAGGACTCCTATCGGTTTTGCGCCGCAGGCTGCCACGTCGTTGCACGAGACGAAGACCGAAAGGTAACCTCCTTCCGTATCGGCGCCGGTTATCGGGTCGGAGGAGGCTACGGCGACGTAGTCCCCGAAATCGATGACGCAGCAGTCTTCGCCGAAACCGGAATGCACCAGCACTTCATTTCTTTTCGTCCCGAGGAAGGGATATACGGTTTTTTTGAGGATTTCCGGAGGTATTTTGCCGGTTTTCATTTTTCACAACTCCTGTCAAAAAATTTCCCCATTCTTCTGTATAGGAGCAGAGCTGCAACTGCCCCGACGGATACCTGCAAAAAATCGCCCGCCAGCTCAAAGGGCACTGCCGCAGGGCCGTAAAGTTTCCAGGCTGCGACGGCATAGGATGCCATCATGAAAGCCGCACCTAAGATTAAGCCGGCCAGCGGGTTGAACTTGCGAGCAAAATACCCGGCTATAAAACCTTCGATGCCTTTTATGAAAAAAGTAATGGGAGCCCACAAAGGATAGCCTTTGAGCAGGTCAGAAAGGGCCGAGCCGATGCCCCCTATGGCCGCAGCGGGTATTGCTCCGTAGGTTAATGCTATGAAGTATATGACCGACTCTCCTAAATTGAAATACAGATTAAAAGTAGGGACTGGAAAGCTAAAAACAGCCGTCGCCACTATCAGCAATGCCGTATAGAGTCCCATGAATGCCAGCGTTTTTATCGATTTGTTCACTGGAGATTCCTCTGCAAAAAATGCTTGTGCATATGTTTATTATACTATAAAAAGCAATGAAACTGAAGTTTTTAGAGCTTTGAAACCGTTTAAAGTTGATTTTTCTTCGCGGTGTGGTATAATATTTTAAAAAATGGACATCGGAAATGCGATGATGGGGAAAGCCGAACTGCAATCCTTCCCAGAGAGCCGGCGGCCGGTGGAAGCCGGCAAGGATGCAGTCGGAGTTCCGCCCCGAAGCAGCGCCTTCGAAGGCCGGCATCGGCTGGTAGGGGGCGACGGCAAAGCCGTTATATAAATCGAGGGCCAACAAGGGTGGCACCGCGGGATAATCCTCTCGCCCCTACGGGTAGAGGATTTTTTTATTTCCAAATTACGGAAAAGGAGGCGCGACAATGCTGGATATCAAACTCATACGCTCCAATCCCGAAGAAGTAAAACGGGCTTTAGAAAAAAGAGGGGCCCAGGCCAACCTCGAAGAATTTTTAAAGCTCGACGAAGAAAGGAGAACCCTCCTGGTCGAAGTCGAGCAGCTCAAGAGTTTGCGCAACAGGGAGTCGGAAGAGATAGCCCGCAGGAAAAAGCAGGGCGAGCCGGCGGATGAGCTCATAGAAAAGATGAGGGAAGTTTCGAACAAGATAAAAGAGATGGACGACCGCGTTAAAGAAATAGAAGGGAAGTTGGAGCAGCTCCTTTTGATGATCCCCAACATTCCCGACGAGTCGGTGCCCGTGGGCAAAAGCGACGCCGACAACGTGGAGGTAAGGCGCTGGGGCGAGCCCCGGAAATTTGATTTTGATCCAAAACCCCACTGGGAATTGGGCGAGGCCCTGGACATACTGGATTTCGAGAGGGCTGCCAAAATCACTGGCTCCCGGTTCGTAGTGTACAAAGGGGCGGGAGCGAGACTTGAAAGAGCCATAATCAATTTC
>QGUT01000278.1 GCA_003242255.1 Bacillota bacterium | reverse complement strand
TGTCCTTGGTGGCCGTATCGGTGGAGTACTGCTTTGCCAGTTCCGCGAAATCCTCGCCCTTCTTCAGCTTTTCGTATATTTCCCTGGCAAGATTTTCGTTATCCACCAAAATGTGGCGGGCATGAACCTGCTGTTCCTGGGCGAATTCGTCCTTGTGTTCGTCGAAATAGGCTTTCATTTCCTCTTCTGTAATTTCAATCCTCGGTTCCACGAGTTTTTTAGCTTTGATGGTCAATGCCAGCTCCTCTTTGTACTCGTCGAGGGAATGGCCGCTGAGTTCCAGGTTTTGCTTGAAAATGGTTTCCCCGCCGTATGCTTCGTACACCTTCTCCAGCTCTTTGTTTATGTCTTCGTCAGTCACGGTGATGTTTTGCTTTTTGGCCTCCAGCTCGATGATCTTTTGGGTGATCAGGTAATCCAGAGCTTGATCGCCCACAGCTTTTACCATCAAATCGTACAGTTCATCTTTTGTAATGACCTCTCCGTTTACTTTTGCGACAGCTTCGCTGCTTTTTTGACCGCAGCCAGCAGCCAGGCCTATCAGCAGTGCGGCGATGATGGCAAAAACAGTTGCTTTTTTGACGGCCGAATTTTTCATTGATTTTCACGCTCCAATTTTTATTTTAATTGCACAATTACAATATTAACATAAAAATAGTGGTTTTTCTATTAGAAAAATGTTAGGAAAAATTGATAGCGCAAATTTGAATAAAAGGATTATAATTAATATTGAAAATCTGGACTAGCTGATGGAGGTATAAATATGAAAGTCGTGGGCATTGTGGGAAGCCCCAGGAAGGGTGGCAATACCGAAATTCTGGTTGGGAAGGTGCTCGAGGGGGCGAGCGATAAAGGGGCTGAAATAAAAACTTTCAAGTTGAACGAACTCAATATCAGGGGATGTCAAGCCTGCGATTACTGCAAGCAGCACGATGGGTGCAGGCAGCAGGATGACATGCAGGAGATCTACAGAGAGCTGATATCGGCCGATGCGTTAGTCGTAGGTTCGCCGATTTACATAAGCGATGTGAACGCCCAGACCAAGATATTCCTCGACAGGCTTTATGCCTTTCTGATAATCGGAAAGGAGCCCAAATTTCCCCGCGGCAAAAAATGCGTTCTGGTCTATTCGCAGGGGATGGGGGACGACGGCAGGAAGGTAATGGAAGGTGTGGCGGATTTTTTGAAAAATGCTCTGGGCATGGATATAAAAGCTATAGTTGGAGGAAATTACCTGAATCCGCTGGGGGCAGTAAAAGAAAGAGAGGATTTGCTCAAAACCGCTTATGAAGCGGGTAAATCACTGGTAGGGTAAAAACTTGTATTGACGATGTATTCTAAAAGCTGAGAAGACGCTTCTGAAGAATATTGACATATTTGGATGCCGCTGTTAGAATTAGCCGTGAAAGAAGGGGTTTGGGTGGACAGGAGACGCCGGTTGGGAGATCTGCTGATCGAGGCGGGGATGATAACTCCTGATCAGCTGGAAAAGGCCTTAAGCGAACAGAAGCGAACCGGTGAGCGGCTGGGGAAGGTCCTCTGCCGGCTTGGGTACGTGAGGGAAAGGGACATATTGGAAGTCCTGGAGTTTCAGCTGGGGATTCCGAAAGTGGTGCTCGATGACTACCAGCCGGACCCCGAAGTGGTGCGGACCATACCGGAAGCGCTGGCACGCCGGCATATGGCGGTCCCCGTGCGGAAGGATGGGAACCGGCTGCTGGGAGCCATGCCGGACCGGCTGAACCTAAAGGCAAAAGAGAACATAAAAAAGCGG
>QGUT01000277.1 GCA_003242255.1 Bacillota bacterium | reverse complement strand
CCCCCACACCCTGAGGCACACCTTCGCGACCCACATGCTCAACAACGGAGCGGACCTCAAGACGGTGCAGGAGTTACTGGGGCACGTGAGCCTGTCCACGACCCAGCTGTACACTCATGTGACGAAAGATAGGTTAAAGGAAATATACGACAATTTCTTTCCCCGCGCAAAGAAAAAGGAGGAAAACTGATGTTTTCGGCGACTACCATAGTGGCCATAGTAAATCAAAAGGGCGCCGCCATGGCCGGTGACGGGCAAGTTACCTTTGGGCAAAACACCATAATGAAGCACAATGCAAAAAAAGTGAGGAAAATTTACAAAGGTCAGGTGCTGGCCGGCTTTGCCGGTTCGGTGGCCGATGCGGTCACCCTCTTTGAAAAGTTCGAAGCCAAGTTGGAGGAGTTCAACGGCAATCTGGTGAGATCTGCCGTGGAGTTAGCCAAAGAATGGCGTACCGATAGAATGCTGAGGAAATTGGAGGCTTTGCTGATAGCTGCCGACAAGGAACATATTTTTATAATCTCGGGAAGCGGAGAAGTGGTAGAACCCGACGACGGTATAGCGGCTATAGGGTCAGGAGGCCCCTATGCCCTTGCAGCTGCTAGGGCCCTTTCCCGTTTTACCGATTTACCTCCAGAAAAGATAGTGCAGGAAGCCTTGAAAATTGCCGCTGATATATGCGTTTACACAAACCATAATATTTCGGTGGAGGTTATCTAAGGAGGGGGAAGAATTTTGGAAGACTTGACCCCGAAAAAGATCGTGGAAGAACTGGATAAATACATAGTGGGTCAACAGGAAGCCAAGCGGTGCGTGGCCAACGCGCTTAGAAATAGATACAGGAGGCAAAAACTGCCCAAAGAACTCCAAGAAGAAATAATGCCGAAAAACATATTGATGATAGGACCTACTGGAGTAGGGAAAACGGAGATAGCGAGAAGGCTTGCGAAACTGGTGAAGGCTCCTTTCGTGAAAGTTGAGGCCACGAAGTTCACCGAGGTCGGTTATGTGGGCCGCGACGTGGATTCAATGGTCAGAGACCTGGTGGAAACCTCCATAAGAATGGTTAAAGCGGAAAAAATGGAATTGGTAAAAGATAGGGCAAGGGACCTGGCGGAACTCCGGATAGCGGAGATCCTGCAGCCGGATCCCGTAAAGAGCAGCGGTTTTAAGAATCCCTTTGATGCCCTTTTCGGCAATGTCTCTAAGATGGAGGAAAACGACGAGGAGTACGAGACGAAACTGAAAATGGCTAAAGAAAGGCGCAAGGCCCTGCTGGAGGACATAAAATCCGGCAAAATCGATGGCGAGATGATAGAAATAGAAGTAGAGGATAATTCCATGCCGGTGCTGGAGGTGTTTTCCAATTACGGCATGGAGGAAATGGGTATAAATTTCCAGGATTTGTTCGGAGGCCTTTTTCCGAGGCGGAGAAAGAAAAAGAAGGTCACCATCGAAACTGCAAGGAAGATATTTACTCAAGAAGAAGCCCAAAAACTCATCGACCTGGACGAAGTCGTATCGGAAGCAATAAAGAGGGCTGAGGAAACGGGCATCATTTTTATAGACGAAATCGACAAGATAGCCGGAAAAGAAGGCGGGGCAGGGCCTGATGTATCGAGGGAAGGCGTTCAGAGGGATATTCTCCCAATTGTGGAAGGCTGCACCGTCGTGACCAAGTACGGACCCGTGAAGACCGACCACATCCTCTTTATCGCCGCAGGAGCCTTTCACATTTCGAAGCCGTCGGACCTCATACCGGAGTTGCAGGGAAGGTTCCC
>QGUT01000276.1 GCA_003242255.1 Bacillota bacterium | reverse complement strand
GTGGAACCAATCGCTTTCCTTTACATCTTTGAATCCAATAGATTCCACCGCAATTATCTGACTTTACATAATTCTCCACTTAATTGTTTAAATCCTGCTGCTTTCATTCAATAGACGTTAATATTATGTATAAGAACACCTTTGCAGCCTCATTGACATAATAGGTAAAATAATATATAATAAAAACTGCGCAGGGGAGTAGCTCAATTGGCAGAGTAGCGGTCTCCAAAACCGTTGGTTGCGGGTTCGAGTCCTGCCTCCCCTGCCATTTCTAATTTAATGGCGGAATTTGTTATAATCTAATACTGCTCAAAATAATTTTAGCAAAACGTAGAACCAAAAGAGGTCCCAGAAGCTTTATATAGGCTAACGGGGACCTTTTCCTACTCTACCCGCCAAGCTAGAAAATACATCGATCTTTGGAGGTTTTCGCATGACCCGTGAAAATCTCGTTGAAGAGCTCCTCAAACTCCCCCAGGACGAATTGTTATCGGTTTTTGACGATGTTATTAAACATCTAGTTTCTTTGAAAAGGCTCGAACTTGCGAAGGAAATCATTGAGCGCTACCGACCTGCTCTTGAGGAGTTAGCTTCCAAATAAGCCATCTTAGCCTCCTGTTTGAAATTTTGCAATTTGTTAACATAATATTTTTATCGTTAACTTAGTGGTCTTACTTTTTTGCCAATAAATTCATATCTACAAAGGTTGCCTTATATCCACCCATTAGTATATGGAAATAAATAGACACCTAAGCGTCTCTGTTTGTAATAAAAAATTATTTTCTGTTAGCATATTTAAACCCTACTATGGAGAGTGAAAATATGTCTAAAACCCGAGAGTATTTCTTCATCGGAGATCGCGGTCAAGGCGAAGGCATTGAGATAATGGGCGGCTTATGGAAGTTTATCCTCAAGTACGCCGTGCTCACCGCTTCCCATTTTGAAGCCCACTTCCCCAATGATCCTCATCTCGGGGAAGGAAGAGACGAATTCCTCCAGCTGCCGAAAATCAAAGTGGAACCGTGGAACGGAATGAAAGGGGCCATTGCCGTAAAGGGAGAGATGACCCCCGAAGCAAGGGCCTTATTTTTGCAGATTATCGAAACCCAATTCATTCTTCTATGGGACTTTATGCTCTTTAAGGACGAACAAAAACTTCTGTCGGTTTCGGATTATACCGATCGAATCATCACAGAGCATTTCGCCAGAGACCTCATGGAGAAGCTCTTTTACAGCTGGTTTGAGCCCATACCGGAGCCGGATCGGGATATTAAATCTGAAAGCAACAAATCGGGTGAGTTGTTGGAGATGTTGCTCAGCGAGATGACGAAAGAAATCACATCAATGCTGGAAAAAGAGCCCTCTGCAGATTAATCACAGTTGTTTCAATCATTTAATTTTACTCTCTCTCCCTTCTCTAGATAGACTACCATCTCTCCTATATTGGTGCAGTGGTCCCCTATTCTCTCCAATTGCCTTGCCACCATTATAAGTTGCACGGCATGAGGGACGGTCTTTGGATTTTCCTGCATGATAACTACCAGTTCCTGAAAGATCTTGGAGTATAGATGATCTATCTCTTCCTCCATAGCGACAAGGCTTTCTGCCATCCTGACATCTCTTTTTACATATGAGTCCAGAGCTAATTTTAATATGTTTTGCACCATATTTGCCATGCGGGGAATGTCGATGCGTGGTTTTACATATTCTCCAGTCAGCATCCGCTTTGATATTCTTGCGATATTAACAGCAATGTCTGAAATTCTCTCCAAATCCGTCACAAGTTTAA
>QGUT01000275.1 GCA_003242255.1 Bacillota bacterium | reverse complement strand
GATTTAGCCTTAAAAGATGACACTGCCGGGGAAAGTTCGTTTTTTACAGTCCAGGGGCCGAATGGGGAACTCATTTACACGCGGGACGGCAGTTTTACCCTCGACGTGGAAGGTTACCTCGTGACGAAAGAAGGATATTACGTCATGGGTGAGGGCGGGCCGATTAATTTAAGCGGCGGCACCGACGTAGCCGTAAACGAACAGGGGGAAGTTTTTTTGGACGGCCGGCTGGTGGACCGGCTGAACGTGGCCGCTTTTCCCCAAGATGCGGTTTTTCAAAAGATAGGGGATAATTATTTCCGGATCGAAGGCCAGCCGGTGGAATCGGAGGCCAAGGTCGTCCAGGGGGCCATTGAAGGCTCCAACGTCAACGCCGTGTCGGAAATGGTGAACCTGATATCGGCCTTCAGGTCGTACGAGGCGAACCAGAGGATAATTACGGCTCACGATGAGACTCTGGAGAAGGCCGTTTCGGAGATCGGGAGGATTTAAGGATTAAGGGCCGGACTGCTTGTCAGGGGCCCTCCGCTGCCGAACGACGGAGGCAGCAAAGAAAAATGAAAATACGGAGGGATTCCATATGATGCGGGCTTTGTGGAGCGCCGGGTCGGGTATGCTGGCCCAGCAGCTCAATGTGGACGTCATCGCGAACAATCTGGCCAACGTGAATACCACGGGCTATAAAAAGAGCAGGATAGAATTCAAGGATCTTTTGTACGAGACCTTAAGGAGGCCCGACGTCTACCAACCCGGGCAGGGCAACCCGGTGGGCCTTCAGGTGGGACATGGCGTCAAATCCTCTTCCACATTCAGAGTCTTCACTACGGGTAACCTCCAGCAGACTGGAAACACCTTCGATTTAGCTATTGACGGGGACGGCTTCTTCATGGTGGAAAGGCCCGATGGGAGCCGGGCCTTTACGAGGGACGGCTCTTTTAAGCTCTCCATCGATGGAAGCGACAGGTACCTGGTGACTTCGGAAGGTTATTACGTGCTCAGCGCCGACGAAGATTACATCTCCATACCCGAAGACGTGACTGACATCAGCATATCGGAGAGCGGAACGATCACCGGAAAGGATTCATCGGGAGCCATTCAGGAGATAGGCACCATAGCCTTGGTGAGGTTTTTGAATCCCGAAGGATTGCTGGCAATAGGCAACAACCTGTTCGAACAGACCGGAGCTTCGGGGGAGTACATTTTAAGGGCGACGCCGGAAGAACCTGGATTTGGTAGCATACTCCAGGGCTTTCTGGAGTTATCCAACGTTCAGGTGGTTGAAGAAATGGTAAATCTGATAGTGGCCCAGAGGGCCTATGAGATAAACACCAAGGCCATTCAGGCCGCCGACGAAATGTTAGGAGAAGCGAACAATCTCAGGAGATAAAATGGGAGGCTTTGAGCCTTGAAGGTCGAAAATATTAATCCGGCGGTTCCTTCGAGTGACGTCGAAAAACAGAAAGCTGAACTCAAGAAGGCGTGCCAGCAGTTCGAGGCGGTATTTTTAAGTTACCTTTTAAAGGAAATGAGGAAGACCGTGCCCAAGGGCGGACTATTCGGCGAGAGTTTCTCCTTCGATGTATTCCAGTCGCTGTACGACGAGGCCTTGAGCGAAGAACTGTCGAAGAATAAAGGGATCGGAATTGCGGAAGAATTGTACCGCCAACTCTCCAGGTACGTTTAAAAACGGGGGTCTATCGAATGCTCGGAGCCGAAGAGATCCAGAAGATCATACCGCACCGGTATCCCTTTCTGCTGGTAGATAGGATTCTGGAGATGGAGCCCGGGAAGA
>QGUT01000274.1 GCA_003242255.1 Bacillota bacterium | reverse complement strand
GTTCGCCCATTGCCCCGGTCATAAAGATAACCGCCAATCCGGAGACGTACAAGAAAATGATAGATAACATCGATTTTTACGCCGGCACCATAGTGGAAGGCGACGAAACCATACAAGAAGTGGGTGAGAGATTGTTCCAAGAAGTGATCGAGGTGTGCAACGGGAAACTCACGAAGGCGGAAGCTTTAAAGCACAGGGAATTTGGCATGTATAAGCTCATCTCTACTTTCTGAGATAGGGGGAGAAAGTGGTGAAAATACTAAAGAAAATCGAAAAAATCCCGGGGGGACTCATGGTAGTTCCCCTCCTTCTGGGAGCCATTATAAATACCTTTTTCCCTCAGGTTCTGGAAATCGGTGGATTTACGACGGCTCTCTTTAAGCAAGGAGCCATGCCCCTAATCGCACTTTTCGTGCTCTGCAACGGAGCCCAGATCACCTTAAAGGAAGCCGGGCTTTCCCTCAGCAAGGGCGTTGCCCTGACTGCCATAAAATTTGTTATCGGCGCCGCTTTGGGATGGTTCGTGGGCAAATTCATGGGCCCTGCGGGCCTGCTGGGCTTGTCATCGCTGGCCATCATTGCGGCGGTGACCAACTCCAACGGAGGCCTTTACACGGCCCTGGCTTCCCAGTACGGCGACCCCACTGACGTAGGGGCGATAGCCGTACTCTCCATAAACGACGGTCCGTTCCTCACCATGGTGGCTATGGGGGCGACGGGCCTGGCCAACATTCCTTTTATAGCTTTAGTGGCAGTAGTCGTTCCCATCGTAATAGGAATGATACTGGGCAATTTGGATGAAGACTGGAAGAAGTTCCTCGAGCCCGGACAGAAACTGTTGATTCCGTTCTTCGCATTTCCCTTAGGAGCGGCATTGGATTTTAGGACCATCCTGAAGGCTGGATTTCCGGGGATTCTGTTGGGCCTTTTGACCACCCTGCTCACGGGACTGGGAGGGTATTTTACCATCAAATATATTTTCCGCGAGAAAAAAGGAGTCGGGGCGGCCATCGGCACGACCGCTGGCAATGCGGTGGCGACCCCCGCAGCAGTGGCCGCTGTAGACCCGACCTTGGAGCCTTTAGTGGCCGCCGCGACGGCTCAGGTGGCGGCATCGGTCATTGTGACTGCTATCCTGTGCCCGCTCCTGGTGTCGTACCTTGACAGGAAAGAGCGGGAAAAAGCCATGATGGGGAGCGAGAAGGTTGTTTAAGGTCATCATTGTAGCCGACGACTTTACGGGGAGCAACGACACCGGCGTTCAGTTGGCAAAGTTCGGGTATTTATCGGTGACGTTGACGGAAAAGTCAGGCATAGAAAAGTACGAAGACCTGGTCGATGCCTTGGTCATAGATACAGAGAGCAGGGTTCTTCCGCCGTTTAAAGCCTACGAGACCCTGAAGGAAGTTTCTTCGATAATATCGAGATATCAAGGTGCGGTGGTCTACAAAAAGATAGACTCTACCTTAAGGGGCAACATAGGCGTGGAACTCAAGGCCCTGCGGGAGGTCTTAAAGCCCGAGATTACGGTGTTTGCTCCTGCCTTTCCCAAAAACGGCCGCACCACCCGAAACGGTATTCACTACCTGAAGGGAGTGCCCGTGGATAAGACCGAACTGGCCAGGGACCCCCGAAATCCGGTGGCCACTTCCGACGTGCAAAAGCTCCTGGAAGAAAGCCTGGGGGTCCAGGTGAGACTTAAAAAGCTGGAAGAGATAAGGGAAAACTTAAAGGGAAGCCTTCTGGAGGACCTCGGGAAGTGGGATGTATTCGCCTTCGATGCCGAGACGGAAG
>QGUT01000273.1 GCA_003242255.1 Bacillota bacterium | reverse complement strand
GTTGTAGTCTAATGAAAAAAGTTTATTTAAAGTTAATTGCTTGTATCTCTGTAATCCTATTATTGGCTTCGCTTTTTGTTGGGTGTACTTCTGATAAAAAAGAGAACGATAGTGAAGAAGAAGTTTCTAGTGAAAATGGAAACAGTGCTGCACAAGAAAAAGCTTCTGAAGATTCAGAAGGTTCCGAAAAAGTGGTTGAACCTGGGTGGAAAAAGGATACATCGCCGGTTACATTTGATAGGTATGTTCATTTTTCATGGTATAACTATAATTGGGGAGAGACTTTAATATCAAAATATGTACAGGAAAAAACAGGAGTATCTATTAATTTTATTGTACCAGCAGGAAATGAAAACGAAAAATTAAACACCATGATTGCATCAAATACGCTACCGGATTTTGTAACGCTTGGATGGTGGGAAGATGGAGTACGTAAAATGATAGATGGAGGTCTAGTTTATTCTCTCAATGAATTGGCTGATAAATATGACCCATATTTCTACGAAGTGGCTTCTCCACAGGTTTTAAAGTGGTATGAGCAGGATGATGGCAAAACTTATGGTTATCCCAACTTTGCTGTAGCCCCGGAAGATTATGATAAATATGAAAAAATTCCTTCTAATCAGACTTTTGTTGTTAGGAAAGATATGTATGAGGCTTTGGGTAAACCTGATATGAGAACTCCTGAGGGATTTTTGGCAGCTTTGAAGGCTGCTAAAGAGAAATTTCCTGAGGTTAATGGCCAACCTTTAATTCCAATAGGGTTGCATGAGTTTACAGATACCGGAAACTATTCCCTTGAATCATATTTGGCCAATTTTTTGGCTATACCTAGAGAAAAAGACGGAAAGTTATATGATTTCAGGGAGGACCCTGAATATATCCGCTGGCTGAAGACTTTTAGAAAAGCAAACGAAATGGGATTGCTCTCTCCTGATATATTTATAGATAAACGAGCTCAAATGGAAGAGAAAATTGCTCAAGGCAGGTATTTTGCTATGCTTTATCAGAGGACGGATTTTGTGGCGGCTCAACAGGCATTATATGAAAGAGATCCCAATAGTATATATATTGCAGTGGATGGGCCGGCCAATAGCAATCTAGATCCTCCGAAATTAGCGGGGCCGGGGATATCAGGATGGACCCTAACTATGATTACAAAGAATTGTAAACATCCTGATCGCGCTATTCGTTTTGTGAGCTATTGGTTAAGCGAAGAGGGACAACGTGATATGTATTTGGGTAGACAAGGTGAAACATGGGATATCATAGACGGGAAAGAACAATATCTTCCAGAATATGCTGAAATGGCTCGAAACAATCGCGAACAGTTTGATAAGGTTGTAGGACAGGATCCTCTTTGGATGTTGGGTAATAGTTTAATACAGATGAGGTGGGCACCAGAACCCGGGCCGGCTGTCAGACAATTGGAAGAGTGGACATATGGAAAGGCTGTTAGTTATGCAATATATGATAATTTAATCCCACCAAGTGATAGTGAAGAAGGGATCATTGCTAGCAGGATAGCTGACCTATGGGGGCAGACTCTACCAAAACTTCTCCTTGCAAAATCTGATGAGGAATTTGATCAAATATATCAAGATTTTCTGAAAAAGAGAGCTGAGGCAGGATATGAAAAATTATTAGCTTGGCAGATGCAAAAACTGGAGGAAAATAAGAAAAAATTAGGGATAAAATAACAAAAAGAGGGAAGAACACAAAACAGAGTTCTTCCCTCTTTTATACAACAGTTTGAAAATTTTGTTTTTAAAAAATAAAATTTTTTTTAAAGAA
>QGUT01000272.1 GCA_003242255.1 Bacillota bacterium | reverse complement strand
TGGGTTAAAAAATTTAGGTGTTAAGTTATATATTCCTTCAGATTTGGAAAGTCACATCGGGATTGTTTCCATGAATGTCGAAGGCTTTAGGCCGGAAGAAGTAAGTCTTGTTTTAGATAGGAGATTTAACATTGCAACTAGAGCAGGCTATCACTGCGCTGCCTTTGTTCATAGGTTTTTGGGTACTGTAGAATCTGGGGGAACTTTGAGAATAAGTCTAGGTTATTTTAACGAAAAAAGGGATATAGAATATTTTATTGAGTCGTTAAAGAGTATAGTTTTTTAACGCATATGAAGAACGAGTAAGTGCAGCTATAATAGATTCGCGCAGAAAGAAAAAGCCTTCTGTCGAATTTTGTTGCTGAAGAACCTGAACTATTGAGAGAGTTTCTTGAGTACTGTGGCTGCACTGGGTCATTGAGTTTGAGTGGAATTAATTGGGAAGATGCCGAAATAGTTTTTGAGGAGCAAGCCAGGAGAGACAGAAACATCTTTGATGTTTATGTCAGCGTTGATAAAAAGTTCCAAATTATAATAGAGTGCAAGCTGGATTCTCAGTTGGACGTAAATCAATTAAAGAGATACGCAGATTGGGGAGCGCAGCAATCAAACTATTTTCCGGAATTTGTCGTTATTTCTCTGACGAGGAACGAACAGGATAAAAAATCAGTAAAGCCAAGGCACTCGATAAAATTGAGAACTGGTATTCTTGTGAATTGGTAAAAGCCGATTACTATAAATTGCTCTCTAAGCAGCCATATTCTCTAGATGCCGCCATTGTTTTTGATGCTTGTAAAGAAAATGATTACACCATAAAATATTACTTTTGGGTTGATATTCGCGGTCAGAACATAGTTCGCTCTTCAAAGAAAAGTGACGAGGAGTATCTTAAGGAGGCTATTGAGGCCATTTTGTATCTTAAGCAGCACCTTTAACCCAATAGCAGTGTTTTGGATTACGAGGTAGAAATATATGACCGTGATAAAGACAGTTACTACAATGGCGGTATCAAAGAAGTAGACAAATTAAGGGATAAAGCGGAATTTGGTAGAATTCTTCAGAAGTGGCAGTCAAATATGCGGAGCGAGATGAGTGTGGGACAAAAAATACCTTTGGTGGCTTTGTTGCAAAGTATGAATATTCAATATTCTGGCGATAAATTAACCGAGATATCTCATGAGGAAGTTGATAATTTGGCTAAACGAGTGGCACAAGGATTCGAAGAGTTTCTTAACAATATTGAGCCAGTAATCAAAAAGCTTGATTACAATTAAATGATTTTGCAAGTGTGGTAGTACTTGCTTTTCCGCAATTGCCTTTACTAATTTACTTGATTTTACACGGTAAAGGTCAGCAGCGCCTGGTTTGAGTGTTGCTCTAGCTAGTCCCAAATGTCCCTTCTTTTAGTTTAGCAAAGGCGGGTTTTGACCCGATATGGACGCTCCTTTAAGCTCTGTTTTGCATGGCCGGTCGCAAGGTGTCCATTGCACTATTTAATGAGTTCATCTGTGGAGGGGGAATTGGTGTGAATTTATGTGATCCTTCCTTTTCTGAATACTTGGAGGATACAGAAATAATTGAAAAGGTTGATATTACTAATGAAGTAATAGGGGTATTTTTGAAGCAAGGGAAGAAAAAATTACCATTTCTTAACTACCCTTACCGTTTGGTCTGCTTTCAAAAAAAAGAAGGGAAGATCTTATTCACCGTAAATCTAGAGATTTCTTTTTTTGGAACGTGTTGCTTGGGAGTTCATATGGAAGACAGTCACTGTACTTTAATGATAAAAATCGAGAATATGGAG
>QGUT01000271.1 GCA_003242255.1 Bacillota bacterium | reverse complement strand
GTTTCCCCCGCCTGGGCGTTTCCCCCCGCTTGGGCGGTTTCACCCGCCTGGGTGGTTTCACCCGCCTGCAAGCCATCTCTGAACATAAACAACGCCCGGGATACATTCGCCTCCATCAAAAACATGGCTAACGGAATTGCTACACCAAGTATGACTGCTGTATCCTCTTGCGAAAAAAGCATCCGGCCACTAGAGATGTTTGACCAACCTACTAGGGTAGCACCGAAAAGAAAAGTTACTCTCGCTGGCCAACCTGCTTTTATGCCGGAGGATTTGGCCAGGATGATGTTTAACGCGCCCAAGAAAAAGGATGCCTCAATCATCAGGACTCCAATCTGCGCAAGCCAACCCCGGTACCCAGCCCATTCAAATAATGCAGCAGTATGGTTCCATGATAAAACCATGGCCGACAATAAAATGATGCCACCAATTAAAATGTTCCCCCACCTAACGATGGTTCGAGAGGGTTTATATCCCGTTCTCATTTGATTACCCTCCTTCAATATTCCTGATATTCAGAACATGCCTCAATTACAATAGTAAACCAAATTTAAACCTAAGTCAACAAAGAAGTGCTCTTTTAAAAAATAACCGAGCCGCCGCTCGGTAAAACCATTACTTTTTTTTTCGATTTTGGCGCGTTGGTGTGTATTTCTCTAGCGCTTTAGTCGGGATCTTCCAGTGTCCTCGCTTTTTATCCTGATGACCTGCAAGTCGTCCTTCCCGAACGGCTCTTACGATCCCGGTAATCGTGGCATTCTTCATTTGTGCTGCCTTGTACGCCGAAACATACTCGGCCTTTTGTGCAGGTTCTTCTTGTGACACTTCACCAGAAACAATCCCCTGACGAATGGCCAATCGATGCTCCAGGTCCTGGATTGCCCGAAACAAGTTGCTCTTAGTTACTTCTCTAGTGATCTTTTTTCCTTTCATAACCTCTGGTGATTGTAGCAATTTTAAGAATTCATTATGAGGGATGTTCTCCTTATACTTCATGAGGGCGTTCATATAGAACGCAAACTCTTCATCCGTCAAACTATGAAGATCAATGACCTCACCATCTATTGTAACGTGGATATCCATTGTTCTCTTCCTTTCAATGCCGAAGATTGCTTTTAGTTGAAATTTGGTTCACTATGTAATGTAACAAATTAAACAGAAATTTGCAAGGAAGGGCTACCGCTTTATCAGCGGTAGTCCTTTCTCCTCTGAGCTTCAATTTCATCTAAAACACGCCGGATTCCTTCGTTCACAACGGCTGTTTTAAACCCCTTGGGCTGTCCTTTCGAAATCCGTTCTAAACGACTGATTAAATCCTTGTGAATCAAGTAGGTTTGACGCCGGTGAGTTTGCTCAACTGTTGGCCGATTTATCTTTTTTTGAAATTGTTCCATAAAGCTTTTCCCTTGTTCTGTTTCTTGCTCATTTTCCCTATTCCCTTTGTCTATTCCTTGTTTGTATTCATATTTAGTACTCCTATTACTTGTTTTCTGTTGTTGTTCAGTTAATACTTTGTTTATTGAGTTGTACTGTTCAGTTTCTTTATTCATGTTTACTGTAGACAATTCACTATTACCTCTTCCCATTTCCTGATCAGCTTCTTTATTCCTTTTGTCTGAATCAATATTAGTATTAATTTTGTCTGTTACGTCACTCTGTTGCTGTTCAAAAAACCCAAAAAGGTTTTTGTTTTTCTTTTTGCTCATCTCCCATCAACTCCATCAATAACGATTCATATCGCACGACTAGATAGTGATGCCGATCTACTAAAGTAGCCGGTTTTCTTTAATAACAAAATCCAACAG
>QGUT01000099.1 GCA_003242255.1 Bacillota bacterium | reverse complement strand
AAATCTCTACCTTTCTATTTCTTCGCAAGTTTTGATTTTTTAAAAGCGCTGGATCATATCCTTTTCCCCAAGCCTTATCATTTAACTCCTTCATCTTTTCCAAAAAAAATGTCAAGGGAAAATCCTGATCATCGATTTCCACACATTTAAACAAGCGCCTATTCAGAAGTCTTTGGGAAAGATCTTTTAGGATCGTATCTATATCGCTATATGCAAGCCGGTTAACGATGAAAAAAACAACAGAATCATCCAAACTCAAATATTCTTCCACCGAAAGTTCTTCCCTTTTTATTAATTTTACAAAAGCTGAGGGAATGAACTCGAGTTTCTTCGCTATCTTCTTATTATCGATAACATCCAGCAAACGCTTAATAAGTTTTTCAAACAGTATTTCAACTCCTCTAGTCGTTTTATGGTAATAAACCTGGTTATACATGGAATATCTCGCTATTATAAACTCTTCTGCTATGTACCTTCCCTTTCGTAAATCGAAACCAATTTCGGTTTGACCTGACACCTTGCCTATTCTCAAGGAATGCAATAACCATTCAAGATCGAATCTCCCATAGGATACTCCTGTCATCAAACTATCACGTAAAAGGTAGTCGATCCTATCTACATCTAATTGGCTGCTTATTATTTTGGTAATATGCTGGGGTCTAAATACTTTCGTTATAACATCTCTAATTTGTTCTGGCAATTTCTCATCGTATGATGCAAGGACTCGATTAACTTCTGAAGTTTTATCCATTATAATCTTATTACTCCAGCCTTCATGCTTCATCGCAGAAAATCTTTCTATTACATGCGAAAAAGGCCCGTGGCCTATATCGTGCAGCAATGCTGAACACAATATTAGATTTCTATACTCCTCCATTTGATCAATTAAATCAGGAGAAACCGCATGCTTTTTATTCTCTTTCATTATTTCAATTATCCTTTTTGCCAAATGAGTAGCACCTATAGAGTGGGCGAACCGGGAATGTTCCGCTCCGTGGAATGTAAACCAGCTAAACCCCAGTTGTCTTATTCTCTTTAGCCTCTGTACTTCTCGAGTATCTATAAGATCGATAATTATTTTGTCCTTATTCCGATCAAAAGTAATCATATTATAAAGAGGATCCCGGTAAACTTTTAGCATGGCTTTCCCCCTTAACATTTCTATCTTATAAACCCTAACTCCTGCAAACTATTGTTTGGTCATATAATATCATATTGGGCCCAAATAATCAAGATTTTTATCTTAATATACCGAAAAGTCCCTCGTCACATCTTTAAGTGCTTCAAGGCTTGGTCCTGTCCTTCAATCTTCTTTTGTGATATGATTATGTAAAAAGAAAGAGAAGAATAGTATAGCTTGCTGGCCTCCAACGGCATCCTCGTGAAACGGCCTATCCTCATCGGCGATTGTTTTGTCCAGGTGGTTAATGAATATGAATGGAAGGCTGTCCTGGGCAAGCGAAATGATCGCCGCTGTTTTCAAATCGGCAGGGATAATTATCGCTGCTCCCACATACGAGTACAAGCTCTTCCCGCCCGTAGCTGCAGCCTTAAATGAGATCGGCCGGAAGAGAATTACCGGAAAGCTGGCCTTCAGATTCGGTTCCTACGGATGGTCCGGTGGAGCTGAAAGGGAACTCAATGAGATAATGGAAAGAAATAAGATGAATTGGGATTTCACCAAATCGGTGGAATTTGATGGAGCGCCAAAAGGCGAAGACCTTGCAAAGATAGAAACAAAAGTGCTGGAGCTTATAAAAAAGATGAAAGAGAAAGTAATAGAATAATTCATAAAAAAAACCGGGGGAGGAGAAAGTTTGAAGATTATTTCCTGGAATATCGATTCGTTGAATTCTGCGTTAATGGGCAATTCGAAGCGTGCCGAATTGAGCCGGAAAGTATTATATACCATTGCGGAAAATGATCCGGAGGTCATCGGCTTACAGGAAACCAAGCTGCCCTGTGATGGGCCAAACAAAAAGCAATTAGAAATATTGAATGATATATTCCCCGATTACGAAATAGTGTGGAATTGCTCGGTCGAACCGGCCCGCAAAAGTTACGCCGGCACCATGTTTTTATATAAGAAATGTTTAAAGCCGAAAGTAATATTTCCCAAAATCGGCGCACCCGGCACCATGGACTATGAAGGCAGGATTATAACCCTGGAATTTGGCTATTTCTATTTGGTACAGGTCTATACCCCCAATGCGGGAGAGAACCTTAGCCGTTTGGGCGATCGGCAGATCTGGGATATCAAATTTGCCGACTACCTGGAAAAACTGGACAAAGAAAAGTATGTCATCGCCATGGGCGATTTTAATGTGGCCCACAGAGAAATTGACCTGGCCCACCCCGAGAGCAACCACAACACGGCCGGATTTACCGATGAAGAACGTGAAGGCTTTACGAATCTCTTGAAGAGAGGCTTTACGGATACCTTTCGGTATTTGCACGGTGATGTGGAAGGAGTTTATTCCTGGTGGTCCCAGCGGGCAAAGACGAGCAAAATTAACAATTCGGGCTGGAGGATCGATTATTTTCTGGTAAGCAACCGGATTGCCCATAGGGTGCTGAGGTCCGAGATGATCGATTCAGGGCCGAGGCAGGACCATACGCCCATATTGCTGGAAATTGATCTACAGCCATAAATTTATTTATTGTCGCGGCTTCTTACATACTCACCTATTTTCTTGTCCATCTTCCTGATGTGATTTGTAAGCCAATCGACCACCAACTTGTTCGCCTTTATTATGACCAGAATATTGCCGCCTGATTTGTTATATTCCTCTTTCAATTTGGCCAACTCCTCGACAAAGCCCGCGTGGGCCTTCCTCTGGGCTTCGAGCTCGGGGTACCCTATCTGTTCCATATAGGCCTCTTCGTCTCTAAAGTGAAACTTAGTATATTCGTCCAGGAAATCGATCATTTGGTTTATATATTCCTTTGCTTTCTGAGCTTTTCCGGCTTCGAATAGTTCGTTGGCCTTCTGAAACCATATTTTATGCTGATTATCGATGCGTTCGACACCTACCGACAGGTCGGAAGTCCATTCTATAGCCATAATAAACCCTCCTAAAATATGCGATTTTTTTCAGTTACCTTGATTTTATAGTTTTTTTCTGGCAAATTCAATAGCACTGGAAAATAAAAACTGGACCCCGCTTTTTAGGGGTCCAGTCGTTTTTACCTCATATGGTGCTCTTCCAAATATTTTTCGGCCGAGACCGCCGCAATTGCTCCGTCGGCCACCGCCGTCACTACCTGGCGCAGGGATTTTTCTCTTACGTCGCCGGCAGCGAAAAGGCCGGGAACGCCGGTTCCCATGTTTTCGTCGGTGATTATATATCCTTTTTCATTGAGCTTGACCAGATCCCTGACCACGGCTGTATTGGGGTCCCAGCCTATGGCGATGAAAACGCCGTCCACCGGGACCGACTTGATCTCGCCGGTCTTCACGTTTTTCACCACTACTTCCTGCACCGCATCGGCCCCTTTTATTTCCTCCACCACCGAATCCCAGATAAATTCGATCTTTTCATTATTAAAGGCCCTTTCCTGCAGGATCTTCGTGGCCCGGAGCTCGTTCCTGCGGTGCACCACAATCACCCTGCTGGCAAAGTGCGTGAGGAAGAGGGCATCCTCGATCGCCGTGTCGCCGCCCCCCACGACCATAACCTTCCTGTCCATATAGAAAGCTCCATCGCAGGTGGCGCAGTACGACACGCCTCTACCGGTAAACTCTTTCTCTCCCTTTACCCCCAGCTTTCTCGCCAGGGCACCCATAGCGAGTATTACCGCTTTGGCCTCCACCGTCTCCTTTTTAAGATGCAATACGAACTTTTCGCCCTGTCTTTCGATTTTCTGTACCTCTCCGTTTAGAAACTCGGCGCCGAATTTTTCGGCCTGCTTTTTCATGGCCTCGGCGAGCTCCGACCCGCTTATCCCTTCGGTAAAGCCGGGATAATTTTCGATGACGTCAGTTATCGCAGCCTGGCCGCCCGGGTACATTTTTTCTATGACCACCGTGGAAAGCCTGGCCCTTGCGCCGTAAATGGCGGCCGAAAGTCCGGCTGGACCCGCTCCTATTATAGCAAGGTCGTACATGATATTCCCTCCCAAAAAGCGATTGATGCGATCCTGATTTAATTCTATAAATTTATAGATTTTTTGTCCAGTCCGTTAAGTTTGTTCCGGCAACAAAAATAAAAAACCGCCAAAGGCATTGTAACCTATGACGGTTTTGTAAACTGGCAAACAAATTTTTAACGCTTCGAGAACTGCGGTGCACGGCGGGCTTTCTTGAGACCGTACTTCTTCCTTTCCACCATTCTCGGATCGCGGGTGAGCAGGCCTTCTTTTTTCAGCACCGGCCTGTAAGCTTCATCGACCTCTACCAGCGCTCTCGCGATGCCTAGCCGCATCGCTCCGGCCTGGCCCGATATACCGCCACCCTTCACGCTGGCTATTACGTCGAATTTGCCAAGGGTGTTGGTGAGCACCAGAGGCTTTAATATATCGTTCCTCAGAGTCTCGAGGGGAAAGTACTCCTCAAAGCTCCTCTTGTTTACGAGTATCTTGCCCGTTCCCGGCGTAAGCCACACTTTTGCGACGGATGTCTTCCTTCTGCCCGTAGTCAAAATAGCTTCCTTCATGCCCAACCTCCTCTCTTATCCCTCATACGGCAATTCTTTGGGCTGCTGAGCCTGATGGGGGTGTTCAGGTCCCCTGTAGACCCTCAGTTTCTTGATCATTTTCCGCCCCAGCGAATTGTGGGGAAGCATACCCCATACGGCCTTGTATATGGCTTTTTCGGGAGCTCTCTGCAAAAAGCTCCGGTATGTTTCGGCTTTCAAACCGCCGGGATAAAGGGAATGCCGGTAATATATCTTTTTGTCCAGCTTCTTCCCCGTGAGGATTACCTTTTCGGCATTTACTATTATCACATGATCGCCCGTATCCACGTGGGGAGTATAGATGGGCTTGTGCTTTCCTTTCAAAATTTTTGCCACCTGAGCGGCCAATCTCCCTAAGGGTTTATCCGTAGCGTCTATGACGTACCATTCGCGTTTTATTTCGCCTTTTTTGGCCATGTACGTGCTCATCCTATCCCTCCTCAACCACAAGGTTATTTTATTATAAGGCTCCATCGGTGTCAAGCAGTTCCTTCAATACACTACCCTTTCCAGGCACAGGCCGTGAGCCGGAAGCGTGATGCCGGCCTTTTCCCTGTCTCTGGAGTCGATCACTAAAGGGATCTCTTCGGGCTTCTTTTTTCCGCTCCCGACCTCCAGCAGAGTCCCTGCAATTATCCTCACCATGTTGTACAAAAAACCGTCCGCTTCGACTTCGATGATAATCAGGTCCCCGCTCTTTTTGACTTCGAGCTTCATAATTTTTCTCACCGACGATTTGACCGGACTTCCCGATGCCCTGAAGGCCGAAAAATCGTGCACGCCTATGAATGCCTTCGCCGCTTCTCTCATGGCTTCCACATCTAGAGGGCGGGGATAAAAATAGCTGTATCTTCTCAGGAGCGGCGACGGAAAGGGCCCATTGTAAATGGTGTAACTGTAAACTTTGGATTTGGCGCTGTAGCGGGCGTGAAAATCCGACGGGACCTCTTCGGCCCCCTTCACCGCAATGTCTTCCGGAAGATGACTGTTTATCGCATACGGCAACCGCTCCACCGGTATGCGGCAATTGGTGTGAAAATTGGCTACCTGTCCCCGGGCGTGGACGCCCGCATCGGTTCTTCCAGCTCCTACGACTTTTACATTTTCCCCCGTCACCCTGTAGATCGCCTTTTCAACTATCTCCTGAATCCCCAGGGCGTTTTTTTGCTTCTGCCAACCATGGTAGTTACTGCCGTCGTATTCCAGCAAAATCTTTACGTTCAAAACGGTCACCTACCACAAAAAGCGGCTGGCTAAACACCCTGCTGTGAGAACTCCGGTGGCGATGAAAGCCCATACATCGGCCTTCGTCATTTTTAAAACTTTCATTCGGGTTCGGTTTTCGCCGCCGCGGTAGCACCGCGATTCCATAGCCATGGCGAGGTCGTCCGCCCTCCGGAAGGCGCTGATGAAGAGCGGAACCAGGAGGGGGACCATGCTCTGCGCCCTCTTTACTAAATTCCCGCTGGAAAAATCGGCTCCCCTGGCCATCTGGGCCTTCATTATCTTTTCCGTTTCCTCCATCAAGGTCGGTATGAACCGCAGGGCGATGGTCATCATCATAGCCAGTTCGTGAGCCGGTACTCCCACTTTGCTGAAAGGCTTCAAGAGGCTTTCTATTCCGTCGGTCAGAATGATGGGCGAAGTGGTCAACGTCAAAAGCGAGGTGCCCACTATCAAAAGCACCAGCCTGAGCACCATGAAGGTGCCCTGATACAGCCCTTCATAGGTTATATTTAGGGGCCCGATCTCATAAATCACCCTGCCTTTTATCATAAAAAGATTCAAGGCAAAAGTCAGCAGGATGAT
>QGUT01000098.1 GCA_003242255.1 Bacillota bacterium | reverse complement strand
CTGAGATGGTAATGCCGGGAGACAACGTAGTGATGGAGATAGAGTTGATAGCGCCGATAGCGATGGAAGAAGGTCTGCGTTTTGCTATCCGCGAGGGTGGCAGGACCGTAGGGGCCGGCGTGGTGACTCAGATAATCGAATAACCGAGAGGAGATAACAAGGGGGAATCGAGAGATTCCCCCTTGTTTTTGGCTTTTTATTGACAATAAAAACGAATTATGATAAATTTAAGTGAGTGACTATGTGTATATGGCAGAGTGGACGAACATAAGGGGTAGGAGGTGTCCTGATGAGGGTTAACATAGTGCTGGAGTGCACGGAATGCAAGCACAGAAATTACCATACAGAGAAGAACAAGAAAAACGACCCCGACAGGATAGAGCTTAAAAAGTTCTGCAAATACTGCGGGCGTCATACTGTGCACAAAGAGACCAAATAAAATTGTTCCTTTTGAGGGGGAAAATACTTAATGGCAGCCGGCAGCGAAAGCTTTTTGAAGAGAAGTGGCAAATTTTTGAAAGAAGTAAGGTCCGAACTCAAAAAAGTGACTTGGCCTTCCAAAAATGAACTGGTGTCTTCCACTATAGTAGTTATAATTTCTGTGGCCTTGATAAGCGGTTTCATATGGATAGTTGACAGCATATTGCTTAATGTCTTAAAGCTCATTCTCCGGTAAAGGAGGGCGGGGTTTAACCCCTTTCACGATATGTCTAAAAACTGGTACGTGATTCACACCTATTCCGGTTACGAAAACAAGGTGAAGGCAAACCTGGAAAAGCGAGTAGAATCCATGGGGATGCAGGACAAGATCTTCCGGGTTCTGGTTCCAGTAGAGGAAGAAGTGGAGATAAAAAACGGGAAGAAAAAGCTGGTACAGCGCAAGATATTTCCGGGATACGTATTGGTCGAGATGATAGTCACCGACGATTCGTGGCACGTGGTAAGAAACACGCCCGGTGTAACCGGTTTTGTGGGCACAGGCAATAAACCCATTCCGCTGCAAGAATCAGAAGTAAAGGCCATATTAAAGAAGATGGGCATTGAAGAGCCGAAGCCCAAAATAGAACTTGAAATTGACCAGAACGTAAAAGTCACGTCAGGACCTTTCGAGAACTTCGTAGGAAAAGTCGTGGAAGTAAATCACGAAAAGCAAAAGGTGAAAGTGCTCATTTCTATGTTTGGCAGAGAAACGCCCATCGAGCTAGATTACAATCAGATTGAAAAAATATAGTCCTCAAGGAGGTGCTAGAATGGCCAAAAAGGTAATTGCAGTAGTAAAGCTGCAGATTCCTGCTGGAAAAGCTACGCCTGCTCCACCGGTAGGTCCTGCGTTGGGTCCTACGGGTATCAATATAATGAACTTCTGCAAGGAATTCAACGAAAAAACCGCATCCCAGGCGGGGCTAATAATTCCAGTAGAACTCACCGTTTATCAGGACAGGTCCTATACTTTCGTGCTGAAGACACCGCCGGCTTCCGTACTCCTTAAGAAAGCTGCCGGTATAGAGAAGGGTTCGGGAGAGCCCAACAAGAACAAAGTGGGCAAAGTTACGAGGAAAGACATCAAGGAAATCGCTGAACTTAAAATGAAGGACCTCAATGCCTCGAGCTTAGAGGCGGCCATGCGGATGATAGAAGGCACAGCCCGCAGTATGGGCATAGTTGTGGTCGACTGATTGGATTAAAAATAGATTTCAACGTAAAAGTGGGAGGAATACTTCCGCTAGTACCACGAGGAGGGTTGAAAGTGGCAAAAAGGAGCAAAAGCTATCTTGAAGCATTAAAGCTGGTAGACAGGACCAAATTGTACGACCCGAGGGAAGCGATAGAGCTTGCCCTGCAGACTGCCAACAAGAAATTCGATGAAACCATCGAAGTGGCGGTGCGGCTGGAAGTCGACCCGCGCCACGCCGATCAGCAGGTGAGGGGAACGGTGGTTCTCCCCCACGGCACCGGTAAAACTCCCAAAGTGCTGGTCTTCGCAAAAGGCGAGAAAGCTGACGAAGCCCAGCAGGCGGGAGCCGATTACGTAGGGGCCGAAGATCTGATCGCCAAGATCCAGGAAGGATTTTTGGATTTCGATGTGGCCGTAGCGACCCCTGACATGATGGGTGCCGTAGGTAGGGTGGGCCGCATCTTAGGTCCGAGGGGCCTCATGCCCAACCCCAAGGCGGGAACCGTTACCTTCGAAGTCGGCAAGACGGTAAAAGAGATCAAAGCAGGAAAGATCGAGTACCGGGTGGACAAGACGGGAATAGTCCACGCGCCTATCGGAAAGAAATCCTTTGGCCCCGATAAACTGTTGGACAATTTCATGGCCCTTTTGGAATCGATAATCAAGGCAAAGCCCGCGGCAGCCAAAGGAACGTACCTCAGGAGCATCACAGTTTCGAGCACGATGGGGCCGGGAATCAAGATAAATCCGAACAAGGTCACCGAAAAGAAATAGGTCTTTCAAAAATAGAATAGAAAGTGCGTTTCGCTGCAGAAAGTAGGTGCCGGAAGGCTTAATATCCTACCGAGGCGAAGGCAAGTATTTATGAGCGAATACAAGGCCTTTCTGTACCTCTGCAGGAAGGCCTTTTTGGTTTATTTGATAGCTTTTTTAAAGGAGGTGAGAAAGTGGGAGCTAGGGAAGAGAAAAAGCAGATAGTCGCCGAGCTCAAGGACAAATTGAGCAGGGCGAGAGCGGCTATATTGACCGATTACAAGGGGCTCAATGTAGCCGAGATGACCGAACTGCGCGGAAAATTGAGGGAACAGGGCATAGAGTACAAGGTGGTCAAGAATACCCTCACCAGGATAGCCCTCAGCGATCTGGATTATAACCTCGATGAATACCTGAAAGGGCCGACGGCGCTAGCCTTCGGTTTTGATGACCCCGTAACCCCGGCCAGAATTCTCGTGGATTTTGCCAAGGACCACAAGAACCTGGAGATTAAAGGCGGCATAGTAGAAGGCCGGGTTATGGACAAGGCGATGGTGGAACAACTGGCCAAGCTCCCCAGGAGGGAGGAGCTCATCGCCAAAGCTGTGGGCGCAATCCAGTCGCCCCTATTCGGGATCGTGTGGGTGCTCCAGGGCCCGATTCGCGACCTGGTTTATACTCTTCAGGCCATTCAGGAAAAGAAAGCATCCTAAAAAAAGTTTCTTCGGCAGCATAGCTGCCTAGCAAATAAAAAATAAAACAATAAGAAAATCAAGGAGGTTATAAATAATGACAATAGAGGAAATCATTTCTGCCATAGAAAATATGTCGGTTCTTGAGCTTTCTGAGCTGGTAAAGGCTTTGCAGGACAAATTCGGAGTAACGGCCGCTGCGCCGGTGGCTGTGGCTGCTGGCCCCGCTCCTGCCGCTGCTGAAGCTGCAGCTCCCGAGCAGACCGAATTTGACGTAATCCTGGCGAACGCCGGCGCCGAGAAAATCAAGGTAATCAAGGTCGTAAGGGAGATCACCGGCCTGGGCCTCAAAGAAGCCAAAGACCTGGTAGACAATGCGCCGAAACCCATAAAGGAAAAGGTGAGCAAGGAAGAAGCCGAACAGATAAAGGCAAAGCTCGCCGAAGTGGGCGCTACCGTCGAGATAAAGTAACAAGGTTTGAAATAAGGTTTGGAAAATTGGCGGGCACGCTTTTACAGCGTGTCCGCTGCTTTTATTAAGCATATTCTAAAGAAAGGAGGGCTTAAATTATGAAAAAGTACATTTTATACTTGACGATCGTGCTCTCCGGCCTTTTAATACTTGCGGGTCTTAGCAAATTTAAAGTGGACATCGCTGAATCGACGAGCGGGGATACTGTGAACGATGCGGAAGAAAAAATCAAGCAATTGGAATATGAAATTGCGAAATTGAGAGAAGAACTCGCTTCGAAAGAGCTGGATATCGGCTATTTAAAAGAAGAGAGGGACTATTATAGAAAATTTATCGACGAGATGCTGGAGAAATTAACCGAAAAAGAAATAATAGATATCCTGGAAAGGGAATGGTGGTACACCCTGAAGGTAAAACATCAAGGGGAAAAGGGAGAATATGTTGATGTTGAATTTCCCAAAGATGGCAAAATCACGATAAATAAAACGGACTTTGATTTGGTATTGAGTGAGCATACGGTGCCTTTTAGCATATTAGAAGGAAATTATAAAAAATACGGATATTTACTTGATCAAGTTTTACTGAGGCCTTTACCCGAACAGATCAAAATAAAGAATTTTGATAATTACGAGATGACCGGAGCATCGGGAACAGTTGTGGATTCAACGATTTATATTTTTAAGGGGGTACCTGAAGGTACGGAAATAGAAATAGAAATTTCAGAGGAATTGCGTCGAAAGCTCGGGATGGACGGCAAAATTTTATTGATAAAAGTTGAATAGGAGTTGCTAAACTCCTCAGCGGCTTTTTCCCAATAAACCCTTGACGGGAAAATGATTTTGTTATAGAATATATATTGCATTGTGGACGACGCGGGGTGGAGCAGTCCGGTAGCTCGTCGGGCTCATAACCCGAAGGTCGCTGGTTCAAATCCAGCCCCCGCTACCAAAAGTTAAGATTGTGGCGGCGTAGCTCAGGTGGCTAGAGCATGCGGTTCATACCCGCAGTGTCCGGGGTTCAAATCCCTGCGCCGCTACCAAACGTGGCCCTGTGGTCAAGTGGTTAAGACACCGCTCTTTCAAGGCGGTAACAGGGGTTCGACTCCCCTCAGGGTCACCATTTTTATTTTGTGAATAAAAGTCGCAGTTGGCGACTTTTATTTTTTTTTGTCTAACGATTTTTATGAAAAGCAACATAATATTGACATATTTTGTTGGGATGCCGATGTATAATTGAACCTACCAGAAAATTGGGGTAGGTGGTGGAGTTGATCAACAAGACTAAAGTTCATAAACCGTATGTAGCAGTGCCGCAGGTGTCCTTATCCATCGATTCTGTGATACTTCATATGGCGGCTTTTTTCCTGGGGAGAGCTCCCATCCTGGAGATATATCCCCTGGGCCTTTCGGTCACTGCCGCGGCCGCATGCTTTCGCGGGAAATTTTTGAGTGTCGGAATGGCGTCGCTTTTGGGGACCTTGACGGCTGTTGGGGAACTTATGGCCATGAAGTACGCCGCGGCGATGGCGATTTTTGCGGCGGCATATCATTTGCTGCGAAACAGGACAAGAAGCAGGGATTTTCTTGTCGGAGCTTGTATCTTCCTCGCATACGCAGCATCGGGACTTTTGATTCATGCGATGAAGAAGGCCAGCCTTTACGATTACCTCCTGATATTCACGGAGGCCGGGCTTTCTTTTATCTTCGTCTACGTCATTCCGTACGGGATGCCCGGGGTATTTAAGATCCGTTCCACAAAAATAGAAAAGAGCCTGTGCCTCATGCTGATAGCCGGCGGAGCCTTGAGGATAATGACTTCCTGGGAACTTTTCAATGTGAACTTGAAGGAGGCCGTGAGCGCCGGGGTGATCCTAGTATGTTCCGCAGCCGGCGGACCGGGGCCCGGGGCAATCGCGGGAGCGGTGCTGGGGATCATGGGGAACCCGCCTTCGGCTGCCCCGTGGACGGCGGGAATATTGGCTTTTGCCGGCCTGGTGAGCGGAGCTTTTTCCCAACTGGGGAAGTACGGAGTGGCCGCCGGCTTTGCCCTCGGCTATTTCATATTGAACATGTACGCGGGCTCTATAGGAGAGGCGGCCGTAAACCTCCCGTCGCTTGTTTTCGGCCTTTGCATCTTTTTGCTGCTGCCGGTCAAATTTTTGGAGAGATTAGCGGCGCATTTCATGGAGGACGGAAGGGAAGAAGAACTGGCGGTGAAGAAAGAAGTTTTCAAGGACAGGCTGTACGAACTGGCCCGACTTTTCGACGACCTTTCGAAGGCTATGATACTTCCTCCTCCGGAAAAAGACGAACAGCAGGGGATATTCGAAAAATTTTACTACAGAGTGAAAGACGAAATCTGCACCGGCTGCAGCATGTACAGGACCTGCTGGGGGAAGGACTTCAAGGCGACCGTCAGGGCCTTTTACCAAATTTTTAAAGACAAGGGTTCTGGGTGGGCCTTTTTAGCGGCCCGCTGCGAAAGGGCTGAAGAAATTAAAGCAATATCCAGGTACATGAATAGCGTGAGGAACTTTGAAGCTAAGCTGGAGAACATAATCAAAAAGCAGAGGGAAGTGATGGTCAATAACTTCAAGGGCACAGCCCGGATCATAAGGACCCTGGCCGACGGGGCTTTTCTGGAAGATAGCTTTTTCGGAGTGGAAGAAAAGGTAAAGGGGAAGCTTGCCGAGAGGGGCATTGAGCTCGACCATATTTACGCTATTAAGAACATGGACAAGCTCCAGATCAATATCGTAAAAAGCCCCTGCGCAAAGGGCTACCTATGCGAAAAGGAAATTTCCGCCTGTATAAAAGAAGGCCTCGGAACGGAGGTATTGGTAAAAGCGGTGGAATGCCCATTGCGGAGCGGAGGGAATAGGTGCCGGCTTAAAGCCGTTCCCAAAGGCAGCTTCCGGGTAAGCGTGG
>QGUT01000097.1 GCA_003242255.1 Bacillota bacterium | reverse complement strand
CTCGCAAGAAAGGTTGCCAAAAAATACATCTAAATGGTCCCGGAGTGGTGGTGACAACTCAAGTGCTTGAAGCTGGAATTGATTTTTCGGCACAACTTTTGATAACAGAGCTTGCACCGGCGGATTCTCTGGTACAGAGAGCAGGGCGCTGCGCAAGGTACGACGGCGAAAGGGGAGAAATGGTTATATACACAGAATACATCGATAAGAGCGAAAGCGTTCAGCTTCAAAAGGCAAAAGGGAAAGGCAAAAAGGAAAATGCCCAGGAAGAAACGGCAAAAGAAGCCGAAAAGGATTATTTGCCGTACAAAAATGAAGAGCTTAAAAACACGCTGAAGTGGCTTGAGGAAAATCCAGGGTTTAACATAAAGGACTTTAAAGAGGTAGCAAAATTCGTAAACGTGCTGGATTACAAAGCAAGCGATTATGAGGCCAGCGATGCCTTAATAGACCTGTACGAATGCGTGCTTTATGCAGACAGCGCTCCTGAAAACATCCAGGTGAGAGAGGGTAAACCAGTAACACTAATAGTGACTGACCTACCCAAAGAGGGTAGGAAGAAGAAGCAGCAGGATAAAAATCAAACGTTAAATGTCGATGCTAAAGCTTGCTCTGTAAGCGTGGATATAGGTTTCGCGTTGAAGCTGCAACAACGCATAGTGGGGGAACTAATCTGGCAATTTGATGGTAAAAGTTTTAAACCGGTACCAAGGTTTTTTAAAAAAGCGGCTGATGAGAGCACGATCTCACCTTTTAAAACCTATATCTTACCAAAAGAGCATTACAGCGAAGAAAAGGGGATTTTGGTATGATGGTGGGGCTTTATAGCGCTAGGACAAAGGATGGCTTTGAAGCTTACAGTGAACATATTGAAAGATGTCTTGAAAAGTTTGAAAAAATATTTCCGGTATTTTACAGCAGTATTATCAGAATCTTTGAATACCACGGAGAGAAGGAAGAACTAAAGTCTTCTTTCGAAAAGATGGTCATGTTTCACGATTTGGGTAAATTGACGACAAAATGGCAAAAATGCCTTATCGACGGCAAAAAAAATCCGATTCATGCGCCTATAGGTGCCGCTTATTTATGGAAGACGCTGCCGGAAAATTTGAAAAATCCCCTTGCCTTTGCCGTATGTATCCACCACACCGACCAAGGCCTTTTAGGCGATAATATCGAAAAACCGGATGTAAGGGCAATTTTGGATGGCATTGCAGGATGGAACGGGAAAATTATATGGGATGAAAAAATAAGGGAGGAAGGGGACTTCATTCCCAAAGACCTTGAGGGAAAGGTGGATGTGACTTCATTAAAAGAAATGGCCGTTGGCCTTCGGGAGTGGAGCCGTGGCTGTAGCATTCTCGAACAGCATAGAAGAAGGATTATGGCTTCCCTTGCCCACCATATTCTGAAGCTTTGCGATATTTCCGCCGCTTTGGAAAGGGCCGAGTATGAGAAAACGGATGACGTGTACGGAGGGTGGCGCATGGTGGCAGAGATCGAAAAATATGTGTTGTGTTTAGAGAAAAGGGTGAGATGATGAGCATAAGACTTTACACTCCTGCAACCGGCTTGCCGGACCTTGAGGTTAAGATAGCTTATGGAATTGCCAGGATAGGCCTGGAAGCTTTCGGCGAAAAAAAAGGAGAGATATTTTCGATTGAGGATTTGGGAGGTCATTACGAGATAGAGTTTTTCGTCGATGAAGGTGAATTCGACACCCTCGAAAAAACTATTAACCTGGTTTTGAAAAAGGTATTTTCGTCATTTCATGTGCAGAGGATGACGCCGGGAGTAACGTCCAAAAGCCAGAATAATGTTACTGTGTATGCGGGAGAAGAATATTCGCTGAATATTTATCAAAGGGCCTTTCATAGATGGGCGAATAAGAGCGGAGAAAATATCTGTAAGCATGCAGGAAGCCCTATAGGTAACATAATAGCCTTGAGTTCTGCTACTTCTTATCATAATAGCAGGGATTTTATCGATTTACAAAGTTACAAAACTTCTAAAGCTAGTTATTTACAAAGGTCTACTGATAGAAAAAAGATATGCAAAACTTGCGGGATGCTTTCGCTTTTGGGCATATGGTTTGCCACTTTTGTAATGAATTTTGGCGAAAATAAAGAGGTAATGATAATACCCGTGCCGGAAGGCAAAATTATGAGTTCGGATTTGAGAAGGATCTTTTCCATACAGCATCTGGTGAGAAGGGACCGTATTTCTGGTAAAGCACCGGAAAGGGTTTTGCCTTTACTTTTCTTTTCTAGGCTGCCTTCATCGGCGAATGTTTTGGAGAAATTTAATTTATTAATAACTGTCCTTGAAAGGGCCGGCGGTCAGGGCTACCGGGTAGACGGGTTTTATACTGTCCCCACTTCAAATTATATAGAATTTATAAATTCCAGCCCTTTTAACATAGCTATTGTTGATACAATGATCCGAAGGATGTCGGCAGAGAATGTAACTCTCACTTCGCTGTTGCACCTTAATAGTGCCGTACACTACAAAAACAAAAAGTCGGCAAGCCTTTTTGCACGGCAGTATGTCCTGGAGACGTCTTCAGAGGGAAAAGTGAATTTACTGTATCCGGAAACTGCGAAATATTTTTTGAGGAGGGTGTTTATGGTCAAGGAAGAAATATTAAACAGCACGGCCGTGAAGTCCTTTGCAAAGACGTTGGGCTATTTTGTATGGAATAAAAACTACCAGAACTACTCTTTTGCTGACGGTATAAGAAATGCCAGGACGGAAAAGGAAATGAGTGAAATACTGCAGCGGCTTATGCGCGAGGCAAAATTAAGGTACGACCAGGAAAGCAAAGAAGAGCAGAAAGGGGAGGGGATGCAGGCTGAAAGGCCTCATATTCCTTCGGCAAAAGATTTGGAGGAATTAAACCGGCTGATGAAAGACAGTTTTGAAGAGGTAAAGGCCGCACTTTACCTGTTGGCCTTTAGCTATGAATCACACAAAAAAATTTATGTGGGGGAGGATACCAATGCTTAAATTTGTAAGTTTTGCTGTGAAGTTCCAGATAAATGTTCATGACTTAAACAATGAGATGATAGCTGGTAATGTGAATGATATCAGAATGATTCAGTTCCTGGATGATAAAGGGAATTTGAGGGAGGAGCCTGGAGTATCGGGAAGGATGCTCAAACATTGGCATTACGAGGCAATGAGGCAGTTGATTTTAAACGGAAGTGCAAAAGGTATAGGCCTTTGCGATGCGTGCAGGGTGGGGGAACCCATAAGGCCATCGATGTTAAAAGACGGAGAATTTTATACTATAAAATCGGAAGAAGCAGCCGTAAAAGGATGCGGAATTTGCGATGTGCACGGCTATTTGATTGCAGAAAAGGCCAAAGGCGGTAAGGGCGAAGGGGAAGGCGAAGAAAAGGGCACATCGGCAAGAAGAGGGTCCAGGGCTATGTTTTCGTGGCTTTTGCCGGTATTGGACGTAGAATCCTGTTGGAAGCAGGTCATACATAACAGGGTTTCTTCAGACCCGGCAGTTATGATGCCTTTCAATAAATCTTATGCTTCGGGGTTTTATGGGTTTGTGTCGGTATTGGATGCGGGGAGGATAGGTCTTATTGAGTCGAAATTGGATTCAAGTGGTGCCGGTGCTCTGATTGATGAAAGCGAAAGAAAGTCAAGGATAAAAGCAGCCGTGGAAGCCTATCGTTATCTTATATCGGGCCAGATGGGAGCATCCCTTTCTCATGCTGTCCCCCATGTAAAGCCGCTGGAAGTGCTGGTAGCTTATTCGGAAGAAGGTCCACTGCCATTTCCGGTGTCTCCGATTTACCAGGACTATCTTGTGCTCACGGCCAATCTAATGCCCGAACACGCGAACCTTTTGTACTGGGGTCATGCAGAAAATGATAAGGCTGTGAAAAAGGATAGTATTGATGAAATATTTCATGAGGTTATAAATAAAATTTAAGGAAGAGATGGATATGAGGGCTTTGGTTTTTACTTTACGGTTAAACTCGCTTTATTCGATTAGGCTGCCTTTTACCTGGATGTCGGCGTTGACCTTTCCGCTTTTGCCGCCGTCGGCGGTAAAGGGACTCCTGGCAAATGCACTGCAAAGATACAAAAACGATAAGCATCCTTTGGAATACTTGAAACTTGTTGAGGATGCCGTGGTTTGGGCAGGGTCGCGCCTTATTTCGCCCTGTGTAGTAAAAAGCTATATAGTTTCTGTTATAACGAAGTGGGAAGTAAATTACGGTATGAAAACTACCAATGCCCTTGGCCGGCAGTTTGCCTTTACAAAGGAAATGGATGTGGCGGTCATATTAAAGAATGAAAATTTATTAGAAGATTTAATAGAAGCTCTTATGTCTTCGCCTGTGACCTGCGGTGATAGCGAGTCGGCGGCGGCAATTAAAAAGGTTTTTGTGAAAGATGTGAGTGTGGTTGAAGAAAATATTGTTTCTACTGGATTTCCAGTATTATACAATGAGAATATTAATTTGCTAGAGGGAAGCGGCAGAATCTACCCCATGCACGAGAAATGTCTTAAATCGGAGGATGGCCTTCCCTTATTAAATTATATAGTTCCGCTCGTTGAAGAACGAGGAATATTAAAACCTGCCCGGATTACCGTTAAGGTGAAAAACGAAGCTGTTAGGGTTTTAAGCATTGAAGGTGTAGACAATGCGGTGGTTCTTTTGAGATGATCGTATTGATGTACAAGACTTATTGCACCAATAAATTTACTGTCTTTGAAGGAATTATAAAGAAAGTGTCGAATATTATCTCTATAGCAAAAACAATGACAAAAAGAGGTAAATGATTTATGAGATTAGAGCGAATAATTATTAAAAATTTCCGCTCAATTAAGCACCTGGATTTTACTTTTCCTGAAAGCAACTTATTGATACTTGTGGGACCTAATAATGCCGGCAAATCAAACATTATGAGGGCGATTAATAATATTCTTGGGTTGGAATGGTGGACTAATAATAAAATCGAGCAATATGACTACTATGCAAGAAACAAACAAAACGAAATTTTTATCTCTTTAATTTTTGATAATGGGGAGCAGATGAGCTTAGAGTTTGACACAGGCAAAGAAGAATACGTTTTACGTCATGGAAGAGTAGGATACAGGTGTGGTTATTTGTCAAAAGACGATAAATCAAGATATCCTTGTACATATATTGCGGCTGATAGGTCTTTTGACAGACATATGTCATTTCACGACTGGACCTTGTTAGGGCAGATACGTAAAACATTTCACCAGCGTGCTGACAATATAGCTGCTCAACTTGAAGAGAAGTTCAAAGAAATTGTAGCCTTATTTGATCAGGTGGCTGGTTTCCCAGAGTTTAAACAAAACCTGAGCAGGTATTTCGATGAGATGCAAGGAGATATGCCAATTAAAGTGGCAGTAGATTTCAAACCGTTTACCCCTACTAACTATTTTAAGACCATGCAAATATTAGCCATGGATCCAGCGCAAGGGGATAAAGACATTGATCCAGCGGAGCTTGGGGAAGGAACTAGAAATCTTTTGATTCTTGCACTTCTTAGGAGTTATGCAGTTACTTTAAGGCAGTCTGGCGAGCAATTATCAGGTATTCTGGCCGTAGAGGAACCGGAAATATACTTGCATCCCCAAGCTCAAAGGAATTTATTCCGTATTTTGCGTGAAATTGCAGATAGTGGAATTCAAGTAATTATTTCTACACATTCAAGCCATTTTGTGGATACAGAATTTTTTGATTCCATCGGCCTGGTTCGTAAAGTAGATGATGACGAAATAAAAGGATGCCAGCATACTACCTTAACATTGGTAACCAAACAAGATCTTCTTGAGCATTGTCATGCGACAGGTGTACCCGAAAATAAAGCTACTCTCGATAATATAACGGAATACTATAAAAGTACATCAAATTTTCGATTGAATGAGGCTTTTTTTGCTAGGTTTGTGATTTTGGTTGAGGGCGAAACCGAAGAATTAGCATTGCCCGAATATTTAGCTGCAGCTGGGTTGGATTGTGATCGAAGGGGTGTATCTGTGATTGCGGTTCAAGGTAAAAACCAAATCCCCAAATATTGGCGTCTGTTTAGCAAATTTGGAATTCCCATGATAGTGGTTTTTGATAATGACGATGATGGTGTGGATAGTAAAGGTAATAGCAATGCAAAGCGTAAATCAAATATTAATTTGGCCAAATGCTTTGGTTTATCACTCGAGCAAATTTTACACACAAAAACTTGGGATAAAACGGAGAGCAAAAGAGAACCCAAAACAATACTTGTGATATTAAGTAAGGATTTTGAAACAGCGGTAAAAAAAGATTATGAAAGTAGAATTGTTGGTTATAACTACCTATCTTTTGATGATATGGAAAAAGAAGCGGTGGATTTAATTAAACCTGTATCTAGAAATCAGGCGAAGGGGCTTATAGCTCGTTATATTGCTCGAAGAATTCATACATTTATGCCTGAATATGCACCCGAGTTTGTGCATTATATTGCAGGGATAATTAATGAACAACTTAAATTGCAGTATACATGATTTTTCGTATTTTGATGGGTATTTGAAA
>QGUT01000270.1 GCA_003242255.1 Bacillota bacterium | reverse complement strand
TCACTTCCGCTTTTCCATCCTTCAGGAGGTTAACATTGGCTACCGAGGCCCCCGTGCTCTGGGCTGTGGCGTTGGCTCCAGGTATGTTTTTGTTCCAGATTTCCGCGAGCGCTCCACCCAGCGGGAAATAGGTGCCTGCAGTTCCGCCTGTGGCTATGTTGATGAAGGTCTGGCCCTGGCTTCCGGAGTTATTCCCTCCGCTTCCTCCGCTTCCGCCGCATCCTGCCATTATGACAGCCAGGAGTACGGCGCAGGTTGCGAGTGCAAGTGCCTTCTTCATCTTCCAACCTCCCGTTTTCATTTTATTTTTTCTATTTTTATTTTAGTGTACAAGTAACTCTAATTATACGATTTGCTACAGAATCCTTCACGGGGTGCATTTATGTATACAGTATTTTTTGGAGACGGGTAGGGAAACGGTTTCCATAAAAAAAAAGGGGGTTGGGAAAACCCCCCTTTTTTGAGCTAGGACACTTTCTTTTTCATCAACAATACCATAAAAGCCGTTACCACGGTTCCCGCGATTATCGAAATCACGTACATCGGCAGGTTTCCAACGGCATTTGGAATGGGGAGGACAAATATACCACCATGGGGCACCCTTAAAGTTGCTCCAAAGAGCATGGACAGGGCGCCGGTCACCGCAGAACCCACCATGATCGAAGGAATGACCTTTAAGGGGTCGGCGGCTGCAAAAGGTATCGCGCCTTCGGTTATAAATGAGATACCCAGTACCCAGGCGGCTTTGCCCGCTTCTATTTCATCATCGGTGAAGCGGTCTTTTGCGATTAGTGTGGCAAGGGCCAATCCCAACGGGGGAGTCATACCTGCGGCCATTACGGCGGCCATAGGTGTGTAGATTCCCGACGCCAAGAGGCCTGTGGCAAAGGTGTAGGCGGCTTTGTTCACTGGACCTCCCATATCGAAGGCCATCATGAGACCCAATATGAGACCCAGCAACACGGCGTTGGCCCTGCTCATGCCCGTAAGCCAGTTGGTGAGGGCTGTCATTATTGATTTGATCGGGGTGCCTATAACGTAAATCATAATAAGGCCGACTATGAGACAGGATAATACTGGTAGCACGAGCACGGGCATTATGCCTTCTAAAGTCTTAGGGAGTTTAATACTCCTTTTTAAGAAGTCTACGGTATAACCCGCAAGGAAACCAGAAATTATGCCGCCTAGGAAACCTGCACCGGTACTGACTGCCAGCATACCGCCGACCATACCAGGTACGAGACCAGGTCTGTCGGCTATGGAATAGGCGATAAACCCTGAGAGCACTGGTACCATGAGGGCAAAGGCCGAACCGCTACCTATCTGCATTAAAGCGGCCGGCAGGGTCCCCTCGTTCTTAAAGGCGTTTATGCCGAAAGCAAAGGATATAGCGATAAGGATACCTCCTGCGACTACGAAGGGAATCATGTACGACACGCCGGTCATGAGGTGTTTATAAGCTCCTGTACGGGCTGCCGACCTTTTTTTGTGAATTTCTTCGACCCTTTCCACGTAATCTGCGGGTTTTTCCATTTTGAGAGCCTTTTCTATGAGCGATTTAGCATCCTTAATGGCCTGTTCCACCGGGACTTCCAGAATCGGTTTTCCATGAAACCTGCTTTTGTCTACCTTTGTGGCGGCGGCGATTATTACCGCATCCGCGCTTTTTATATCCTCTTCGGATAATTCGTTTTCGATGCCAACAGAGCCCTGGGTCTCTACTTTAATTTCTACTCCCAGTTCCTTAGCGGCTATCGATAAGTTCTCGGCGGCCATATAAGTGTGGGCGATGCCCGTCGAAAAGGCCGTTCCCCGACATATTT
>QGUT01000269.1 GCA_003242255.1 Bacillota bacterium | reverse complement strand
AAAACAAGGATTAACTTGTTTATATTGCGAATTTATATTGCGAAATACCTTTGCTCGTTTGCACTGCTTTGGTATATAATTTAACCGAAGCAAGTATGAAAGGAGAGGTATAGGATGTCCTCCGATGTGATAACTGCAGCCATCTATGCCAGGAAAAGCGTTGAGGAGGATTCCAGCAACAGCGTGGACAATCAGATTGAACGGGGTATAAGCTACTGCAAACTGCAGGGATGGAACTATATTGTTTATAGAGATGAAGGTATTTCCGGAAAGGACACGAACCGTGAGGGTTTTCAGCAAATGATGAAGGATGCGGAAAAGGGCAGGTTCCAGTATATTATCACATATAAGTTGGACAGGATATCGAGAAACGTTGCGGATTTTGCCAATTTTACAAAGAAGCTGGATCAACTGGGAATCGGTTACATATCTCTCACCGAAAATTTCGACACTTCTACACCGATAGGACGGGCGATGATGTATATAGCGGCCGTTTTTGCGCAGCTTGAAAGGGAAACCATTGCCGAACGCGTGCGTGATAATATGCTGGACAACGCAAAAAAAGGCCTGTATTTAGGTGGTCCCATTCCGTTTGGATACGAAAAAGGATATGAGGAAGTTGAAATACATGGCAAGAAAAAAAGGTTTACCATACCGAAAATCAATCCCGACGAAGCGGAAATTGTAAGGAAATTTTATAACTGGTACTTGGAATTTGGCGGGTCGCTTAGAAGGGTTGCTTATAAGGCAAACCAGGACGGTATCAGGACGAAAAACGGCAGGCTTTGGAGCGCAATTAAAATAGCAAGGATATTAAGCAATCCTTTATACTGCATCGCAGATGAAGCAGCTTATAGATATTTTAAAAATGAAACGCAGGTAATTCTTGCAAGTGACAAAAGCGACTTTAACGGTAAAAATGGCCTTCGGGCATATAATCGAAGGAGGAATTCAAGGAACGCTGAAAAACTCCGGGATGAGAGCGAATGGATAATATCGGTGGGTATGCACCAGGGGATAATTCCCGGTGAGATATGGGTGGCCGTACAGAAAAAGCTTAAAGAAAACGCAAACAAGCCACCTAGAAAAGGGACGGGTTATAAAGGGCTTTTAAGTTATCTGATAAGATGCGGCAAATGCGGAGCTCCCATGGGGTATTATACAATGAAAAAGAAAAAAGGAAACAAAAAGGAATTCGGATATTACAGGTGCAGTACAAAGTATTATTATGGTGGAGACTGCGACCAGAAAAATATTAATGCTGAAGTGATTGAGACCGCAATTATAGACACTTTGAAAAAGGTATGCTCGGACAGGATATTTGTCGAGAATGCCCTGAGAAAAGCAAAGGAATTGATAGAAAAGAAAAAGGCTCCTTTACTGAAGGAGCTCGAAAGGCTCAAGAGGGAAATTGAGAAAAACAACATGGAAATAAAGAACCTCATCGTTGCTCTCGGAAGGCAAACCCTCCCCGAAAATCTTATTGAAGAGCGTATAAAAGAGCTCCAGCAGGATAACATTGAGCTGAATAATCGCATAGTGGATATAAACAATGAACTGAGCATTTTGGGGAGCAGCGACGATGTAGACGTTGTATTTGACCATATCAAAAAATTTGAGACATCCTTCGATTCCATGGACTTTGAGCAAAAAAGATTCTTCCTGCGTACGATAATAAAAGACATAATAGTGGAAGATGATACGGCGACGGTAAACCTGTTTTTTGTTCCATCTCAAAATATAGGAGGGTTAGTAAATTCGTCACGCACGGAGTAGGTCCGGTGACAAGAATCATTCCGTGGGAAAACTGAAGCATTTTGGTTATGAGCTCCAATTC
>QGUT01000268.1 GCA_003242255.1 Bacillota bacterium | reverse complement strand
GGTAAAATTAAAAACAAAGCTAAAAATCACGGCAAATGGGGTGTTATACTTGTTCAGAGAAAACAATGATCATCTTCAGGAATCTTTATTTGAAAGTACTAACTGGATGAATCAAAGAATAAAAGCAAAACTGGAAAAATCATGGGCACCCATATTCTATAAATATGTCTTCTGCAACATTGATGAAAAACCTTTTTCGGTTCTATACAGCGATACCGGAAGACCAAACTTTCCGGTTAACATACTCCTTTCACTGGAATACATAAAGCACCTAAAAAACTACTCCGATGACGAACTTATTGAAAACTTCAACTTTAATTACCTGATAAACTACGCTGTGGGAATAAGGACCTTAGGCGGTGTAAACCTTTCTGAGAAAACCTTATATGACTTTAGATCGAGGATATATCAATATCTCATAAAACACCCTGAACAAGAAGACCTGATATTCGGGCAGTTCTTAAACCTTACCAGGATTTTTGCAAAAGAAGCCGGAATATCCATGAAAGAACAGCGCATGGATTCTACAATGTTCATGTCGAACATCAAAAAAGCCGGAAGAATAGCCCTCGCTTTTGACATACTTTACAGGGCAGTAAAATCTATTCCTGAAGATAAACTTACAGAAAACCTGAAAGAAGTCCTTAACCCCGAATTCAAGACAAAAGTGATACACCAAACCAAACCATCAGAAAGCGAAAGCAGGCTTGAAATGCTTTTGAATCTATGTCATGAGGCAAAAGAAATAATAGAGAAAAATTCTGCTCTTAAAGATTCCGACGAACACAGAATACTTACAAGATTCCTGTCTGAACAGGCATATTATGATGAAAAAACAAAGAGGTTCAAAGCTAAAGATAACAAGAACATACCAAGCGACTCCCTTCAATCGGCTTACGATGAGGATGCCACTTACCGCAAGAAGGGAAATAAAGCTGAAAGTGGATACGTGTTAAACCTTACTGAAACCTGCTCAAAAGAGAACCCCTTCCAGCTCATAACAGACTATGCAGTAGAAAAGAACATAAAAAGCGACGTAGAACTAGCTAAAGAAAGATTGCCAATTGTAAAACAAAATACCGGCTGTGAGGATGTATATGTAGATGGTAGCTATTATTCTGAAGAAGTAGTTAAAACAGCAAAAGAAAACGGTATTGAACTTCATTTTACTGACTTAAACGGCAGGAAGCCTATAGGAAAGATATCCGTAACTGAATACGAAATAGACGAAGAAACAAAAAGGATAATAAGATGCCCTAAAGGTATAACACCCCTCCATGCTGGAGTCAAAAACGGGCAGACGGTGGCCCATTTCCCCAAAGAAGTCTGCAAAATGTGCGAACTAAGGGAACAATGCTACTGCAAAGAGCACAAAAAAGATTACGTAGTAAGGATAAACTTGAAGTCAATAGAATCAGCCAAACAACGAAAAAAGATAGAAGAAGACCGTAAAGAGAATAAAAGCTTGAGAGCAGCCATAGAAGGCACTAATTCAGCTCTAAAAAGGGGGCACGGGCTTTCAAAGCTTCGTGTAAGGGGTCTTGTAAAATGTAGAGTAAATGCAGGTCTTAAAATACTGGCACAGAATTTCAAACGCTTTGCAAGATATATGGTGGAACGGGCTAAAAAATCTGTGTCAGATATGATAGGAGGAAGTGTGCCCATTTTAACCCAATAAATGGTAAATAACATCTAAATATAGTAAAAGAGAAGTTTTTAGGGGTATATCTGTTACTAATTTTTGGGCGTAATCGTGTATGATATTTCCTAGTTTTTCCTGTATAATTGTCAAAGGGCAATAAAAGTTGATTCTAAAATAGAGTTTCTACACTAGAATCAA
>QGUT01000096.1 GCA_003242255.1 Bacillota bacterium | reverse complement strand
CCCGCGAGCCTGAAGAAAACCGTGCATGTACTGGTTCAAAGCGATCACCAGAACCCCCGACGTATCCCGGTCCAGGCGGTTCACCGGGTGAAAACCTGTTCTCTTCCCCTTCTGCTTTAAGTAGTGGACTACTCCGTTGGCGATGGTTCCGTCGGGGCAAAAAGGCGCTGGGTGCACCACCACTCCCGGCTGTTTATTCAATACTATTATATGATCATCCTCGTAGAGGATATCTAGCGGCACCGGCGAAGGCTCGATATTTGACTCTTCGGACAAATCCACCGCCACTTCGTCTCCCGATTTCACCTCGGCTCTCGAGCCCACATGTTGGCCGTTGAGAAAAATCTTTCCTTCCCTTTTCAGCCGCCGCAATGCCCTTTCGGAAAAGCCCATGAGTTTCAGAAATTCTCTTACCGTCCGTCCTTCCTGACCGTCCCCTACGACGAACTTCATCGAACTCCCCTCTCGAATTTACGGCAAAAATTCCACGAAGACTTCGTTGGCAAGGTCCAGCCCCCTTTCGGTAAGTCTCACCCGATCCTTCTCGTTGAGGATAAGTCCCTTATCTTTCAGCTTTTCCAGGGCTTGGCGGAAGACCAGGTCCAGGTCTTTTTTAAACCGCTCGAAAAATTTGGTTTTCTCGACTCCCCTGACGAGCCTTAAGCCCAGTATCATAAATTCAGCCTGCTGTTCCTCCTCGGAAATTCTCTCCCTATTTTCCACCGCTTCCCCCCTGGCCTTTACCCTGTCTATGTAATCCTTCAGCCCGTACGCGTTGTAAAAGCGAACGCCGTCCAGGAACGAATGGGCTCCGGCTCCTAAACCCAGATAGTCGCCGTAAGTCCAGTAGACCAGGTTGTGCCTGGACTCCCTCCCCGCTTTGGCAAAGTTGGAGATTTCGTAGTGGGAATATCCGTTTTCTTGCAGAAAATGGCGGGCCGAATGGTACATCGCCCTCTCTTCGTCTTCGGACGGGAGCAGAAGCTGCCCTTTTTCTTGCAATTCGTAAAACTTGGTGCCCTCCTCGACGCTGAGGCTGTAGCAGGAGATGTGCTCCGGCGAAAGGCCGGCGAGTTTTTTTAAGGTGTCCATAAAATCTTCCACCTTCTGCCCCGGGAGGCCAAAAATTAAATCCACGTTGACGTTGTCGAATCCGGCCTCTCTCGCCATGGCATATTTTTTTAAAAAGCCTTCCGCCGTGTGAATCCGGCCTATCGCCTTTAAAAGCTCGTCTTTCAAGGACTGGAGACCAAAACTTATCCGATTGACTCCGCCCTCCTTCAGAACTTTAAGCTTCCCTGCGGTCACCGTCTCCGGATTGGCCTCCACGGTGAATTCCAGGTCGGGGCTCAGATCAAAGCCTTTGTGTATAGCGTCTATGAGAGATGATAATTCCCTTTCGCCTAAAACCGTAGGTGTCCCGCCGCCGATGTAAACGCTGGTTATCTTTCTTTTAAGGCTCGAATAAAAAGAAATTTCCCTTTTCAGGGAATCCATGTACGACGGCACGTATTCCAGTTGGGTGTACGAATTAAAATCGCAGTAGCCGCACCTTTTGAGACAAAAGGGGATGTGGATGTAAAGGGCCAGAGTATCCATGCTACCTACCCCATCTTCAGCACCGACATAAAAGCTTCCTGCGGCACTTCCACTTTCCCGAGTTGGCGCATCCTCTTCTTGCCTTCCTTCTGCTTTTCCAGGAGTTTCTTCTTCCTCGTGACGTCTCCACCGTAGCACTTGGCCAGCACGTTCTTCCTCAAGGCCTTTATAGTCTCCCGGGCGATTATGCGCCCGCCTATGGCCGCCTGGATGGGTATTTCAAAAAGGTGCCTCGGGATTACTTCCTTTAATTTTTCTACCAGCTGTCGGGCTCTCGCGTACGCTTTCTCTTTATGCACTATAAAGGAAAGCGCATCGACCAGTTCTCCGTTTATAAGGATGTCCACCTTGCAAAGGTCCGACTTTCTATAACCGGTAAGTTCGTAGTCCAGAGAGGCGTAACCCTTGGTCCTGGATTTCAGTTGATTGAAGAAATCGTAAATTATTTCCGAAAGGGGCATGTCGTAGCGCATGAGCACCCTTTTTTCGCTCAAGTACTGCATGTCCTTGAAAATTCCGCGCTTTTCCTGGCAAAGTTCCATCACAGCCCCGACGTACTCAGTGGGCAGCATTATGGAAGCTTCCACGTACGGTTCTTCTATATGCTCGATTTTGGACGGCTCGGGGAAATTGGTAGGGTTGTCCACCATCATTTCCTCGCCGTTAGTCATTTTTATCTTGTATATGACGCTCGGCGCCGTCGTGATGAGGTTCAGGCCGTACTCCCTCTCGAGCCGCTCCTGGACTATCTCCATGTGGAGCAGGCCCAAAAAGCCGCAGCGAAAGCCGAAGCCCAGGGCCGCCGAAGTCTCGGGTTCAAAGAACAGTGAAGCGTCGTTGAGTTGCAATTTTTCAAAAGCTTCCCTGAGTTTTTCGTAATCCTCGCCGTCGGCGGGATAGACGCCGCAAAACACCATGGGCACTGCCTTCTTGTAGCCGGGAAGGGGCTCCGTCGCCGGATTTTCCGCATCGGTGATGGTGTCCCCAACTCGGGTGTCCTTCACGTTTTTTATGCCGGCCACCACGTATCCCACTTCGCCGGCCGAGAGGCTATCGGTGCTGACCATCTCGGGGCTAAATATGCCGACTTCCGTCACTTCGAATACCTTCCCCGTCGACATCATCTTTATCTTCTGCTTCGGTTCTATCTTCCCCTGGGCGATCCGGACAAAAGCTATGGCCCCCTTGTACGGGTCGTAGAGTGAATCGAAGATGAGCGCCTTCAGCGGTTCGGATTCTGAACCTTTCGGGGCCGGTATTCTCTTCACTATGGCTTCCAGCACCTCTTTTATGCCGATTCCTTCTTTCGCCGAAATGAGGAGGGCATCGTCGGCCGGAAGGCCTATCACATCCTCGATCTCCTGCTTTACCCTTTCGGGTTCAGCTCCAGGGAGGTCGATTTTGTTGATCACCGGAATTATTTCCAGGTCGTGTTCGAGGGCGAGGTAAGTGTTCGCCAGGGTCTGGGCTTCGATGCCCTGAGAAGCGTCGATGACCAGCAGGGCCCCCTCGCAAGCGGCAAGGCTTCGCGACACTTCGTAATTGAAGTCCACGTGCCCCGGCGTATCTATCAGGTTCAAGAGGTAATTCTGGCCGTCGTCGGCCCTGTATATCATCCTGACCGCCTTGGCCTTTATGGTAATTCCCCGCTCCCTCTCCAGATCCATCATGTCCAGCACTTGCTCTTTTATCTCCCGCTCAGGAATAGTGCCGGTATACTCCAGCAACCGGTCCGAAAGGGTGGTTTTTCCGTGGTCTATGTGAGCTATGATGCAGAAGTTTCTAATTCTGTCCTGCGGTATCTTCATCGGAGGTTTCCCCCTCTTACATTTCGAAAAACTTGCCGATAAAATTAATTATACCTTTTGCCCCTTTATTTATCAAGAAAAAATAGAAGGTGGGGGAATCCGGAGGGGATGTGCAGCCGCAGGATCGCAGGGATGCTTATGTCGAAGCTCGCCGTGCGCAGGTCCACCCGCCGGCGGTCTGCGTAAAATTCTCCCACTTCCCACACCATTTTTAACGAGTACTCCCGGCCGAGAACGGAAAATCTATAGACTCTTCCTGGCAACATCTTTACATCGAAAGTGCGGGGCTCTACTTCCAATCCCATCATGTAATTGACACCTTGCTCGGCGGCGCGCAATCCCAAAAAAACCACCAGGGCAAAGATCAAAAAAAGGGCGATCAGGTCTTCCACGTAAATATCCATGCTTTTCAGAACTCCTTTTTCGCATCCTTACCTGTTATTTTAAGCAAGGTCCGTTTTTTTATTCGCTTTTCGTTTCGCTCAAATCTCTGAGGACCTCGTACAAAGCCTTTGCCAGAGCTTTGGCCGATTCCATCGATTCCTCCAGGGTGTTTCCATGGCTTCCTATCTCCACCAAAAGGGCTTTTTTAGAGACGTGCTGATTAAACCGCTCCTCCCGGAGGTCGATCTCCCGGGTTATCCCGGGGTACAGTTCTTCCAATTTTTCTTGAAGCAAAAGGGCAAACTTATAGTTTTCCTTCCAGTGGGGGTGGGGGAAAGTCTTGTCAGTGCCCACCACGAACATTATCCTGGAATAGTACTTGCCTTCGATCTTTACGGTGGTCATCTCCCTCGACTTCTGCGGGTCCGAGACCGGTGCGTCCCTGTGAATATCCAGCACCACCTGAATGGACGGGTTCCCCTTAAGAACCCTTTCCAGGGTCTTTAAGGAGTTGGAGTAAGAATACATGTAAGAAGGTACGTCGTGGACCGTCTTGTCGTGCAGAACGCTTATGCCCATTTTGCTGAGCTCCGAAGATAACACCTCTCCCACCCGAACCACGGTGAATCGAAGGTCATTTGTATGATAAGCCTGGTCCCGCGGCTCGTAATTGTATGCCTCGGACGGCATGTATGATTCGGTAGTGTGGGTGTGATAAATGAGCACGATGGGCTTTCCGCCTGACGGTTTTATCCTCTCCACTTCAATATCTTCTCCAGGGGTCGAAGGCGGAGGGCTTTCAGAAGGCTTATGTTCATCTTCTATCGGATCTGGAGGAAGTTCGACTCCCGGGGTTGTCACCGGCTCGATTTCCATCAAACCTATGAGCGGTACCTGCAGGGCTAAGTAATTTTTCGGGTCGAATATATCAAAATTTATTTTGAGGTCTTCAAAAACAAAAAAGGGACCCTCCTGCGGCATCGAGGCCCGGGCGGCAGGAACCGCCCATAAAATCATCTCACGAAAAAAGCCGGTATCGATATTCCTTACTATCTCCTTCCCTTTTATTTCTCTGACGCTGGCCATCGCGGGAACTGATCTTCGAATAAAGGCGAGGCCCGCGGTGCATACGGTCGCTAAGATCAAAAGGCTCAATGCGTACAGGATTATTTTCTTGACTTTTATAATTCTCACCCTCAGCAAATTTATCCCCTCCGGTTAAACATATTCACTTAAAACAAAAAAAATGAGGTTTTTTTAACCTCATTGCAAAAAGGCGCTCACCTCTTCGTAAGATATACCCGGATGCAGAGCGAGGTTCAATCCACCGGAAAGGGTCCTGGCAGTATTCTCGACCAGCGAATCTATTTCTTTTGGAGTCACCACCAACTCCCCCACGAAGGGATAGAGGACTTCCCTTATCAACTGATATCTTTCCTGGTTATTTAGGGTCTTCAGCATCTTGTAGAACTCGGAATCCGGTCTAGCCTGGCGTTCGAATTCCGAAATTATCATGTCCAGCGTATCGCTCGCCACCGTCGCCGCGTCGACCACGGTGGGAACTCCTACGGCTATCACCGGAACTCCTATGCTCTCCCTGCTGATGGCCATGCGCCGGTTGCCCACTCCCGACCCCGGCTGGATGCCCGAATCAGAAATCTGAATGGTCGTGCTGATTCGCTCCAGGCTCCTCGCCGCCAGGGCATCTATCACTATCACCAGGTCGGGTTTTACCCGCTCCACCACGCCTTTTATTATCTCGCCCGTTTCTATGCCGGTAATCCCCAGCACTCCCGGGGCGAGCGCGCAGACGGGCCTTAAGCCTTTTTTGGCATTAAATTTTTCCGGTATAATCTCCAGCAGGTGCTTTGTGACCAGCAGCTTTTCTACTACCTTAGGCCCGAGGGAATCGGGGGTCACGTTCCAGTTACCCAGGCCTATCACCAGGACCGTGGAATCCACCGGCAGGTCTATCATCGTCTTCAGTTCTTCTGCCAGGTTCTTGCTCACCTTTTCAGTCAGTTCCGGGTCCTTATCCCTCAGCCGGGGCACTTCCAGGGTGACGTAATAGCCCTTGGGCTTTCCCAGAGCTCTTTCCCCTTCTTCGTTTACTATACGGACTCTGCTTATGGTCATTTCCGGCGATTTTTCTGTATCCACAATGACACCCGGGATCTCCTCCTTTCCGGTCATCTCCCGGGCTTCAATGGCCAGGTCAGTCCGTATGTTTATATCCCATCCCTCCTATCTCAGTTCGGTGGGCACGAAGGCGTCTACAATTCCTATAACAAAGGATGCCAACAGGGCCCCCCACCAGGTGACGTCCATCGCGGGCACCAGGTACTGGGCAAAGTAGATTACCACCGCCGCCGTTATGAAGCCCACGATGCCCCGATTTTGAGGGGAAATTTTCTCGCCCAGCAGGCTTTCCACGATAAAGCCCAGGATGGCTATGACGATGGACGCGATCAGGGCTCCCGTAAAACCGGCTACCTCAAATCCCGGTATCAAAAAGCTTACCAGCATCAAAACCAGAGCTGATACGATAAAGCGGATTATCATTCCCACCATATTTTTTACCTCCAATCCATTTTTTTAGATTGCTCTTTTTATAGCATTCCTCCAGATTTTCATAATATACAGTTGCATTTTGATTAACTAAATGATAAAATAGGTTTAGTGTTTTCAAGGGGGTGAGAAGCTTGCCAAATACAGCCTCAGCAAAAAAGAAGCTGCGCCAGGCTAAGAAGAGGACACTCCGAAACAGGCTTGTGAAATCCAAAGTCAAAGCGGCCATTAAAAAATTCAACGAAGCTCTGAAGTCTCAGGATGCAGAAGCCATCAGGAATGCCCTCGTCGGC
>QGUT01000267.1 GCA_003242255.1 Bacillota bacterium | reverse complement strand
TTGTTCATTTTAAAAAAACCAAAAAGGTTTTTGTTTTTCTTTTTGCTCATCTCCCATCAACTCCATCAATAACGATTCATATCGCACGACTAGATAGTGATGCCGATCTACTAAAGTAGCCGGTTTTCTTTCATAAGCAAATGCAGCAGGATAGCGAATCGAGCGCGGAATTACTGTCTCAAAAAGCCTGATCCTGTTTCGTCGACAATACCTTTTGGCATCTTCCATCATCTCATAGTGTAAGGTAGTCCTGCTGTCGAACATAGTTCCGACAACACCGGCAATATTTACCCGGATCCCCTGAGCCTCTTCAAACTCTTCTAAGGCCTCAACAACCCGAATAAATCCGCTCACACCGAAGGATTCAGGTATAAAAGGGATAATAATATGATCGGACATGGATAACACATTACCGGCAACCAGCCCCATCGATGGAGGAGTGTCAATGAAAATCACGTCATACCGATTCAGGATGGCATTGAGGGACTTCACCCATAGCCGAAAGGGATTGGGGTATTTATCTAAGCGAGTAAGTACTTCAAACTCAAGCATATTCATTTCATGGTTTGCAGGAGCAAGATCCAGAGGCAAATTGATTGGATCCAGCCCATTCTTTTTTCGCTCTTCGTCGATGTTAACAATTACATCATCAAAATCAAGCTTTCCAATAGCAACATCAAAAACGGTCCGTGAAAAGTTCGCAGGTAACAATCCAAAAGCAAGGGAACAGTTTCCCTGCCCATCAGTATCAATAATCAGCGTCCTTTTCTTTCTTAGAGCAGTTAGCGTCGCCAGATTCGTGACCAGTGATGTCTTGCCCACTCCCCCTTTATTCATAAGGACCGAATAAACTTTTACCATTTAATACTCCTCCTTATACAATTCAATATTACGTTTCACTGTTCAATTCGAGGAAAACATTTTCGTTTCCTTTCCGAAAAAATGACCAAAGTTTATATCCTTTTCAATTTATTTGAAGAACCCCATTGACTTTGGTTTAGGTTAGGTTTATCCTTTTATCAAAGGGACAAAAAAGAACAGTCCAGGAGATCTCTATGAATCTCCTGGACTGCTTCGACAAGATTTGATTTAATTAAAGAAAGACAATAAGGAAGCGAGCTACACCGGCCAAGTGAAGAGCTCGCCCCCAAAACCTCCATATTTACCTTAAGTGTAACTACTTGCGTTTGTTAAGTCAATAGTTACACTTAGGTAATATCTAGAAAAAGAAAATGGGGCGGATCCTCTCCTGGCTGGGCAGCTACGCTTCCGGTTATGGGGGAGGATTTATTTTATGAGTAACAAATCCACTAATCGCACCGTAGATAACGAAAACTTTGAACAAACCTTTATCGCCAGACTTGGCCGTTCCAAAATGGAAAAATTACAAGACCTGTTTACCATGACGGACAAAGAAACTGGGATGTCCGTATTTCGAACGGTTGGAGGAAGCGCATTTTTTATGTGGTGGTACATCGAGGGAAGGTGCTACGGAAAACAAAAAGTGGTAACGTTCCCCAAGATGGAAACCCTCGTCAAAGAAATTGGAAAAAGCGAAACCACCATCCGCGGATGGCTCCGAAAGCTTGAAAAAGCCGGTGCCATCAAAAGGGTTCCAGTATATCTAAAAGAAACGGGAGCACAAACATCTAATCTAATTCTTGTAAATGCCGAATTCCCAAATATTCCGGAAGGTTGGAACGATGTTTACAAATATGGAGCTATTAAAGACGGAAGAAGGTTCTATCCCAAAAACCCTGATAATGATGCCCGGCAAAAAATTGCCGGGGATTTAAATCAGGAATTAATCGAATCAGATGAGCCGGAAACCGCATCAGATGAGCCC